>JBDGYV010000040.1:0-19689 GCA_039588915.1 Gemmatimonadota bacterium | reverse complement strand
CCATGTCTTCCACTATCAGGCGGTCCGAGTCTTTGCCCACAAGGACGCCCAGATCCAGACACTGCTGGTGACTCTTGGTGGTGGCGTTGCACGCTCGGACGTCGAGACCGATCTCCAAGCGGAGGGCTCCCACTCGGAGATGCTGGGGATCTACCTTGCTGACTCTGACCAGCACTTTGACCACTACACGTACCAACTCCACCAGGCGCCGCACGCGGGCTCGGACCTGCTCTACAAGGGCGCGCTGAAAGACCGGTCACGATCGGTCTTCAGGGGCATGATCCGGGTCATGCCAGGGGCTCAGGGGACGGATGCGTACCAGACCAATCGCAACTTGATCCTGTCGGAAGACGCACACGCTGACTCCTTGCCCAATCTCGAGATCGAGGCTGACGACGTGCGTTGTTCACACGGCGCCACCATCGGTCAGCAGGATGAGCGACAGATCTTCTACCTAATGAGCCGCGGGCTCAGCCGCGACCAGGCGGAGAAGCTCATCGTATACGGGTTCTTCGAAGAAGTACTGGCGCGCGTACCGGTCGAGTGGCTCCACAAGCGGTTGACGCGCGTAATCGAGCGCAAGCTCGGGTAGGAGTTCGAGGATGGCCGAGTTCGTGAAAATCGCCGCCGCGAACGAGATCCCTGAGGGTGAGATGCAGGGCTACGAGGTCAACGGCGTCAAAGTTGGGCTCGCCAATGTCGATGGCGAGTTCCACGCGTTTCACGATTGTTGCACGCACCAGCAATACACGTTGACGGACAGTTTCTTGATGGGTGAACGTCTCACCTGCGACTGGCACGGTGCATCGTTCGATATCAAGACCGGTGAAGTGCTTGCTCTACCGGCGACCAAGCGCCTGCCAAAATTCGATGTGGAAGTGAGGGAGGGTGAGGTCTGGGTGGCTGTTCCGGCCGCCGCGGCGATCGATCTACCACCCGAATAGTGTGAACCCCTCGGAAACCGCCAGCCGCACACATCAGCCACCGCTCGCAGGCCAGCCCGAGTCACCGCTCAACATGGCCGTCGTACGGGCCGAGTTCCCGATCCTCGACCAACAGGTCCACGGGCATCGGCTCGTGTACCTCGATAGCGCCGCATCCTCGCAGCGTCCAGCCGTGGTCATCCGCACGATCGCTGAGTACTACGCCAAGGACCACGCCAACGTGCATCGAGGCGCTTACGAGCTGTCGATCCGCGCCACCCGGCGATACGAAGCCGCACGCGGCAAGGTGGCTCGCTTCCTAGGCGCCGGACGCGCCGACGAAGTCGTGTTCACGCGATCCACGACCGAATCGATCAACCTCGTCAGCATGGCATGGGGTGGGGCTAACCTGGGGCCAGGCGATGTCGTCGTGGTAAGCGAAATGGAGCACCACTCCAACCTGGTACCGTGGCAAATGGTGTGCGAGACGACGGGTGCCAAGATCGTGGCGATTCGGGTGACCGACGATCAGTGCTTGGATCTCGATCACTTGGACGCGCTCCTCAGCGAAGGCAACGTACGGCTCGTCGCGACCGGCCACGTGTCGAACGCGGTCGGGACGATTCATCCAGTGGAAGAGATCGCACGCCGGGTGCACGGAGTGGGCGCGTTATACCTAGTCGACGGTGCTCAGGCTGCTCCGCAGGTGCCGATCGATGTGCGCGCGATCGATTGTGATTTTTACACCTTCAGCGGTCACAAGGCATGCGGTCCGACGGGGATCGGCGCGTTGTGGGCGCGGCGCGAGCTGCTCGAGTCAATGCCTCCCTACCAGGGAGGTGGAGAAATGATCGAAGAGGTCAGGATAGAGCGCTCCACGTACGCAGCGGTGCCGCACAAGTTTGAAGCCGGCACGCCGAACATTGCCGGCGCTATCGGGTTGGGGGCAGCGGTCGATTTCCTGCAGTCGATCGGGCTTGAAACGATTCACGCTCACGAGAAGCGGATCGCGCGGCTCGTGCTCGAAAGGCTGGCCGATGAGTTCAAGGCAATCACGTTGTACGGACCTGCGCCCGAGGTTGCGCGTGGCGGCGTGGTGTCGTTCACGTTGGCCGACATCCACCCCCACGATTTGGCGACGATCCTGGATCACGAGGGAGTCGCGATCCGGGCCGGGCATCACTGTTGCCAGCCGCTCATGCGCAGGCTCGGTGTCGCGGCGACCGCGCGGGCGTCGTTTTATCTGTACAACGCGGAGGATGACCTCGAGGTGTTGGTGCGCGGGTTGCACCGCGCGCAGGAGCTTTTCGGAGTCTAACCGTCATATGCTCGAATCGATCTTCCGCGAGATCATCCTCGAACACTACCGCAAGCCACGCAACAAGAACGCCCTGGAAAACCCAACGGTTACGGTATCCATGCGCAACCCGATGTGCGGTGACGAAATCGATCTCATGTTGGCGATCGAGGATGATCAGATTCGTGCCGTCGGCTTTACCGGTCAGGGGTGTTCGATCAGCCAGGCATCGGTGTCGATGATGACCCAAGGCGTCAGCGGTCGCTCGGTTGACGAGGCACTCGATCTCGAGAAGCGGTTTGTGGCTTTGATGCGTGACGACGAGGGGGCTAGCGATGACCGGAAGCTGGGAGATCTGCGGGCGCTCCAGGGGGTGGCCAAGCTGCCGGTTCGAATCAAGTGCGCGCTGCTGGGCTGGAATGCACTCGACGAGGCGATCAAGGCGCACAGGAAGTCACCCACCGGCGCGATGGGCGAGAAGCTCGAGTTCGAGGATCTGACCGAGCTCCCGGCGGGGTTCGACCCGACGACGCACAGAGAGGACCTGCCCTAGTTTTCTCGCGTTGCTGGTCGGCCGGGTGATCCCCGGCGCGGCCGGCGCCCCACTTCGTCGAGCCTCCTCGCTGCGCCGCGGGGTCTCGGCTCGTTCCCGCGCACAACGGCCGCCCTGGAGATCACCCGGCCGACCCAAACCCTAGAGAAAGCCGATTAGCTACCCGCCGAACGTGTCGCAGGTGTCGAGATCGCCGGTCTGCAACCCCGTCTGCAGCCATCGCTGCCTTTGTTGGCTCGTCCCGTGTGTGAACGACTCGGGACTCACCGCACGGCCGGATTGGCGCATGAGACGGTCGTCACCGATCGCCGCCGCGGCCGCCAACCCTTCTTCGACATCACCCGGCTCGAGCAATGCCGCGGTGCGGTTGGCGTGATGCGCCCACGCGCCGGCATAGCAGTCGGCCTGCAACTCGAGCATGACGGACAACGCATTCGCGTCCGATCGGTTGCCGCGGCTCTGTAACTGGCGAACGCGGTCTGATGTACCGACCAAGTTCTGAACGTGGTGGCCGATCTCGTGGCCGATAACGTAGGCGGCGGCGAAATCGCCCGGCCCGCCGAGCTGGGCCAGCTGCCGGAAAAAGCTGGTGTCGAGGTACACCTTCTGGTCGAGTGGACAGTAGAACGGGCCGGTCGCGGCCGAGTTGGTCCCGCACGCCGACCGAACGACGTCGGAGAACATCACCAGCGTGGGCGGCTCGTATCGCGCACCGGAAGCCGCGAAGACCTCCGACCACACGTCCTCGGTGCTGCCCAGCACCGCTGACAAGAAATCGCCGACCTCATCGCTGGGACGTTGCGTTGGCTCAGGCTGTGATTGCGTGATCTGGGTGTTTCCGACGATGTCCAAGAGCTGCGCCGGATCACCGCCCATACACATCATCGCCAGCACCAACAGCAGCAGTCCCGCGCCCCCGCCGCCGATCGCGATGCTGGGGCGTCGACCGCGACGATCCTCGATGTTCGTGCTCCGTCTGCCTTGTCTCCAACGCATCGCCTCGTCCCCTAACACGAGTTTCGATTTTCGGATAGCGATCCGAGTTTAGCCCGAATTGGGGCCGAGTGCGACGCCTCGGGATCGATGGTTCAGCAGCCGTAGCTAGCGCCGGAGAACCACTCGTGTAGGGTGTCATTACGAAACGCGTAGATCGCGAAGGCGTGGTACTCCAAACCTTCGATCTGATAGAAGAGCTCGGCCACCCCGTCGCCGTCGATGTCGACGACCTCGGCCAGATGGTAGCCGAGGTCCACCTTGCTGGTGGGAGCTGCTTGCTTGAGCGTTAGCAACACCTGTGGAACGGTGTCCGGACCCCGATCCTCTACCCACATGAGAATGCTCGCGTGAAAGGGTTCGTTTTCCGACCCCGACTCGAGAGAGTCGTTACCGGGTGGAACCACGAGGGCCTCGACGACGCCCATCGCCTCAGCCCAGCCGTCCTGGTCCAAGTCGAAGGTGCGAAACCCCTCGGCCCAGCTCCATTGGGGTTCTCCCCAGTGCGTGTCCGCTTGGTTCAGCGCGGCTTCGTAGTGCGTGAGCGAATCGCTGGCGATCCGTATGATCGCTTCCCTGAGCCGTTCGGTTGCCGCCGGGTTGAACAACGAGTCCCACTTGAACTCGGGCTGCTCCACGGGCTGGCTGAGCGCCAGGTAGTAGTTCAACGTGTACTCGTACTCGAAGCCACGTCCGGAGACAGCCAACGACGTGACGCGCGGATCGAATCGGCCAAATCGGATGTACTCGTCGGGCAAGCTCAGGGTGCCCGTGCCGACCCGCACCGGACTGCAGCTGTACACGGCGGTCTCTATGTCGTTAACGCTGAACGCACCGATCACGTTACCATGATGATAGATGGTGAAATCGCGGATCGCGGTCAGTGGTGTTTCGCGGTCAGACGTGAACTCGTCGGCACCGGTAAGCGGGTGGACCCCGAACGTCACGACATCCGCGAGCGAGTCGCCTTCTAGAAGAGCTATCGGGTAGATCTCACCGCGCACGAAGTGTGGCAAATTCTCACGCCGCAGCTGAAGAACGGCGACGAGTTGTTTCGAATCCATAGTGTCGGCGACGGCCGCAATGTCGGCTGGCATCGAGGCATCCTGGCCAGCCAGGAGCGCGATGAGGAGGAGCGGTGCGATTCCCATCGGAGACGGAAAACCTGTGCACCAATTGTGCCATTTGAGTCATAAAGTGGTCGTTTCTATCGGAAACCGGCGAGTGGGGTGAGGAGGTGGTGGACGTGGGCTAGTCGTTTGCCACGGTCGTCGGCATCATGCCTTTGGCGTCACTCCGCTTTATCGCTCGTCGTCCTCCCAGTACGGTTCGAGCGCCACCCCGAGCCCATCCGCCAATCGGTTGACGAATGCGAAATAGGCAGCCACCTGGACGATGTCCAGGATCGCGGTGTCGTTAAAGCCGGCCGACCGGAGCGTACCGACATCGGCCGCCTTCATCGCCTCGGGCTCGCGGGTGAGCTTGACCGCGTAGTCGAGCATCGCGCGATCGGCGGGGCTCAACTCGGCCTGTCGGTAGTCGTGTGAGAGTTGAGACACCAGCTTGTCGTCGCGCGTCAGCCTACGGAGACCCTCCCCGTGGTGGATCAGTCAATAGTGGCAGTTGTTGGCCGCGGATACGACGACCGCGATCATCTCGCGCTGGGCGCGGCTCAATGGCGAACGACCGCGCATGATCGTCTTGTAGAAGTCGTAATGGCCGGTCAACGACTCGGGATTGAGCCCGTGGATCTTCAGGATGTGGTCGACCTTGCCGTCGCGGCCCGCCAATCTACGATAGATCTCGGACAGCTGCCCCTCGGCATCGTCCTCATCGATCATGTCTATCCACGCCGCCATGGTCAGCCTGCCGGAAGCAAGTGCACGGTGAGCGCGACGACCAGCCCAAGCTGGCCAAAGCCTCCGAGCAGACCGGTGGTCAACCGTCGGAACGGTGTGCTGCGGTACCGTGTGAGGGCCTGAGCCGAACCGTCCGCGACCATTGGCAGCATACAGGCGACCGCGATCAACACCGGTGGCAAGCCGAGCGCGATGAACGCCAGTGCTCCCGCAACGTTGCCGGCCAAGAGCCCTGTACAGCGAGCACAAATCGGCATCCGCCAGCCGTACACCGTCAAGCACCGGTCGGGATTCGCATGGCAGCCGATGACGAGCGCCGCGCGCGGTCTCAGTGACCGCGGCAGGTAGACGATCGGCGGGCGCTCGAGGGCCATCAGAACCCTCCTGCCTCGCTGATCATACTGAGCCTGGCTACAAACACGATGTACAAACCGAACAGCAGGATGAAGATCACGAATGGGATCCATGTGTACTTACAGACATCGTCGGCGGTACGGGGTTTGGTATCGCGGATGAGAAACCAAGCGATCATCGAGATGATTGGCATCGGCCACGCGCACAGGTTGCCAAAGAAGAGAAGCACCTTGATGGATGCGGGCAGGCTCGGATCGGACGTGACGATCGGCGGCAGCCCGCTCGTGGCAGACACCTCGGTCCCCGCCGCTCCGACCTCGAGCGTGCGCCCACATTGGCAAGCGAACGTGTGACCGGCAGAGTACTGTGAGGCGTCGTAGACCGTCCCACACTGGGAGCATCTCAGCTCCATTAGACCTCGCTCGAATGGGGAAGGTGGCAGGAAATCGACCCGCACCCGATGTATAGTCGGCGATGTGGATCGGGTCAACAAAAGCGAATGCATCGTGGTTGGCGTTGTGCTATGCGATGGGCGGATGCTCATCCAGCAACGGGTCGGCGATCCAGCGATGGAGGGGTTGTGGGAGCTGCCGGGCGGTCAAGTCGAGCCGGGCGAAACACACGCAACGGCGCTGGTGCGCGAAATCGCTGAGGAAACCGGACTGGCGGTCGAGGTTAGTGGTTTGCTGGTCGCACTGAGCCATGCCTATCCGGATCGGCGGACGACCTTGTACGCCTACGGTTGCACGCTGACCGGCGGCCGGTCCTCCGCGGAACCAACCGCGTCCGATCCCGGTCCGCGTTGGGTGAAACCAGACGAATATCGGGCGCCTCTGTTGCCGGCTGCGAATCCACCGATCTTGGCTGCGCTCGAGTGGTGGGTGGCACAGACGCTCCGGGTTGACAGCCAATAGCACGCGGGCGTACACGTTTGGCGTGAGCACCGAGCCGATCAATCTGGGCGAGCTTCTGACTCGCGGCGCGTCGCGATGGCAGGAACGGCTCGTGGAGGGGTGTGGTGCGGCGGGTTTCCCCGAGGTTTCTCCTACTACCTGCCTGGTCCTGTGGCCGCTGTTCGAGCAGGATGGGCTGCCGATCAGCGAAGTCGGCCAACGAGCAGGGCTCGCCAAGTCGTCGATGACGACGATCGTCCGTGGACTGGTGAAGGATGGCCTGGTGAGACTCGAAGAAGATTCTTCGGACCACCGCGTGCGACGGCTATATTTGACCCGCCGCGCAAGAGATCTCGAGCAGGTGCTGACCGATAGCGCGACGCGATTGCGCCACCGAGTCACAGCGACGCTCGGGATCCAGGGGCAGCAACAGCTCCACCGCACGCTCCAGCGGCTGTTGGATACCCTGTAACGGACCCCTTTTTTCAAGGCCACATAATCGATGAACAAAAATGTGTACGATGTAGCGATCCTTGGCGGCGGCCCGACGGGGCTATTCGGCTCGTTCTACGCCGGTATGCGCCACATGAAGACCGTTGTCATCGATTCGCTGCCCGAACTGGGTGGACAACTGATGGCGCTGTACCCAGAGAAGTACGTCTATGACGTCGGCGGCTTCGCGAAGATCCTGGCCAAGGATCTGGCGGCTGGGCTGGTTGAGCAAGCGACGCGGTTCAATCCGACGATCGCGTTGCAAGAGACCGTGCACGGGCTCGATCGAGTGGACGACGAGATCTGGAAGCTCACCACGGAGAAGAACGAGTACCTGACGCGCACGGTCGTGATCTCGGCTGGGATTGGGGCGTTTGAGCCGCGGCGGCTGAAGGTCGAGGGGCTCGAGCGATTCGAGGGTAACGGGGTCCAGTACTTGGTGCGCGACAAGTCTGCTCTGGCCGGCCAGCGTGTCATGATCGTCGGCGGCGGCGACAGCGCGCTCGACTGGGCGATGAATCTCCAAGGGATCGCGAAGTCGCTCATGCTGATCCATCGGCGGGAGGGGTTCCGCGCTCACGAGGCGACGATCAAAGTGGTCGAGGAGGGCGGCAAGTGTCCGATCTTGAGGCACTATGAGATCCGATCGGTCACCGGAAACAGCTGCCTCGAGTCGGTCACAATCTTCGATAATCGCACCGATGAGGAGCAGACCCATGAGGTGGATGCGCTCTTGATCAACGTCGGTTTCAAAGCAGATCTCGGACCGATCAAAAGCTGGGGACTGGAGATGGAGAAGAACGGCATCGTCGTGAACGACAAGATGGAGACGGCCTTGCCAGGTGTTTACGCAGCTGGCGACGTCACCCAGCACGCCGGCAAGCTCGATTTGATCGCAACCGGATTCGGCGAGGTCGCGGTAGCCGTGAACTTCGCCAAGCACTACATGGATCCGACCGCCAGAGCGTTTCCGGGTCACTCGACCGAGGAGAAGTGGAAGGAGAACTAGCGCCCCCGGGGAGCCCGCGTTCGGCGGCGCTCCTGATCGTCGGTGACGAGATCCTGTCGGGAGACGTTCGGGACCAGAACACGCCGTTTCTTACACGCAGGATGTGGGAGTTGGGTATCCTGGTCGATCGGGTGGTGGTGCTTGGCGACCGACTCGATTCGCTAGCCCGAGAGATTCACCGCTTGTCCGAGGCACACGATTACGTGCTCATCACCGGTGGAATGGGGCCGACCCACGACGACGTGACGCGGCAAGCGGTGGCCCAGGCGTTGGAACTTGAACTGGAGCCGCACGCTGGTGCGCGGGAGTTGCTGGCGGCCGACTACGGCGATCAGTTGACCGCGGCCGAGGCAGCCATGGCCGACCTGCCACACGGGGCCAAGATCTTGCGCGGTCGGCAGCGATTGGCCTACGCGTTCCGGGTCGGGAACGTGTTCGCATTCCCGGGCGTCCCGGTTCTTCTACAGGATATTTTCGAGATCGCTGCGGACGAGTTGTTATCATCGCGATTCTACAAGGAGACGCTCTGGGTCCGGGGCAAGGAGGGTGACTTCTCGGAGGAATTGGCGACGATACAGCGTGCCCACCCAAGCGTCGGAATTGGTTCCTACCCGGTTTTCGTCGACGGGCGTTACCGCTGCAAGCTGGTCTTGAGGGCACGTGAGCTGAATGCGCTGTCGGCTACCGCGAAGGCGATCGAAGAGAAGCTGGATCTCGACTCGCCACCGCGCGCATAACACGTATGTAACCCATTCCACTCTAGAGGAGACAAACGAGCAAATGACTGATATGAAGATCATTGCTGTGATTGGCGCGACTGGCGCCCAGGGAGGCGGGCTTGTCCGCGCCATCCTCAACGACAAAGGCGGATCGTTCGCCGCCCGCGCGATCACCCGTGACCCGTCGTCGGAAAAGGCGCGGTCGCTCGCCGGCGCCGGGGCTGAGGTCGTGCAGGCCGATCTCGATGATGTCAGCAGCCTGACGCGCGCTTTCGACGGTGCCTATGGTGCCTACTGCGTGACGAACTTCTGGGAGCACTTCTCGCCGGAGAAGGAGCTGCAACAAGCGACGAATCTCGCGCAGGCGGCAAAACAGGCGGGCGTGAAGCACGTCGTATGGTCGACGCTGGAGGACACGCGCAACTGGGTGGCGCTCGACGACGACCGCATGCCGACCCTGATGGAGAAGTACAAGGTTCCGCACTTCGATGCTAAAGGGGAAGCGGACCAGGTGTTCCAGGAGGCTGGAGTGCCGACGACAAACCTGGTGACCTCTTTTTACTGGGACAACTTCATCCACTTCGGGATGGGTCCCACCACCGGCCCGGATGGTGCGCTGGCGATCACGTTCCCAATGGACGACGCCAAGCTGCCGGGGATCGCTGTCGAAGACATCGGTAAGTGCGCGTATGGGATCTTCAAACGCGGTGACGAGATGATCGGCAAGACGATCGGGATTGCCGGCGAGCATTTGACCGGTCATGAGATTGCGGCCAAGATGAGCCGCACCCTCGACAAAAGGATCGGCTACAACGCCGTGCCACCCGAGGTCTACCGCTCGTTCGACTTCGATGGCGCCGACGACCTCGGCAACATGTTTCAGTTCAAGCGCGACTTTAATGCCGACTTCGTCGGAGCGCGGGATGTCTCGCTGGCACGCAAGCTGAACCCCGAGCTTCAAGACTTCGACACCTGGCTTGCCGCCAACGCGGATCGGATCCCAATCGGTTGATGACAAAGGCCGTTATCCTGGCTTTGTCGGCGGCGACGCTCGTGGACTCGGTGGCGATCACCTGGGAGGCAGACATCGAAGAAGTCGCCGACTAAGTTCGCGGGATGATCACCGCCCCCCGTGAGACGAACGAAACCGGAGTAAGAGCTTCCTTCCGCGAGTTCGTTCACCTCGAGGCGGCCGGCGGCGTCGTCTTGTTGTTCTGCACGATCCTTGCTTTTGTGTGGGCCAATTCCCCCCTCCGCGAGTCCTACTTCGCATTGTGGCATACACCGATCACAATCGAGTTCGGGCAGTACGTTCTCGAGGAGTCGCTACTGCACTGGATCAACGACGCCCTCATGGCGGTGTTCTTCTTCATCGTGGGCCTCGAGATCAAGCGCGAGATTCTGGCTGGCGAGTTAGCTGAACCCCGCAAAGCAGCGCTGCCCGTTGCGGCCGCGATCGGCGGCATGCTCGTTCCGGCGGCGATCTACGCCGTGTTCAATGCCGGGGGCGACGGCGCTGCCGGTTGGGGGATCCCGATGGCGACCGACATCGCGTTCGCGCTGGCGGTGCTGACGGTGCTGGGAAGTCGCGTGCCGACGTCACTCAAGGTGTTCCTGACCGCGTTGGCGATCGTCGACGATCTGGGAGCGATCCTGGTGATCGCGGTCTTTTATGCCCATGGCGTGACTTGGACCTGGCTGGGTATCGGCGGCGTGTTCTTGCTCCTGTGCATTCTTGCCAATCGACTCCACATCCGACACCCGATCCCGTATGCGTTGCTCGGATTGGTCGTATGGTTCTCGTTCTTGCAGTCCGGCGTGCACGCTACCGTGGCCGGTGTGTTGGTAGCGATGACAATACCTGTTCGTCGGGCGATCGATAGCCGACAGTTTCTCGATCGTACCAAGGGGCTCATACGCGACTTCGAGGAGGCGTCGGCGTTCAAGTCGGCACTGTTGGTGAATGCCGGTCAGCAGGAAGCATTGCGCGCTCTCGAAAAGGCGTGCGAGCACGTAGAAACCCCGCTTCAGCGGTTGGAGCACTCACACCATCCATGGGTCATCTTCGGCGTCCTTCCGCTGTTTGCGTTGTCAAACGCGGGCGTGACCGTGGAAGAGAGCCTGCTGACTCTGCTCGGCAGCCCGGTGGCGCTGGGGGTGATCTTGGGCCTTGTCCTCGGCAAGCAGGTCGGGATCCTGTTGTTCTCTTGGCTCAGCGTCCGGATTGGGGTGGCGGCAATGCCGGAAGAGTTGAACTGGAGCCAGCTCTACGGGACAGCGTGGCTGGGAGGGATCGGCTTCACGATGTCGCTGTTCGTCGGGACCCTCGCCTTCGGCGAAAGCGAGCTCCTGAGGACCGCTAAGTTGGCGATCTTGGTTGCCTCGGTCGTGTCGGGGCTGGTGGGCTACGCTATCCTGCGGCGGCAGTTTGCAGATCACTCCTGAGTCGGCATCGAGGTGAGCGCTTCGCGCTGGTCCCTCGACGGTCGGCGGGCGTTGATAACCGGCGGGTCGATGGGCATCGGCTTGGCGATCGCCCGCGAGTTCGTCGACCTGGGCGCGCACGTTGCCTTGGTTGCCAGAGACGACGAACGGTTGCAGCAGCGAGTCGGTGAGCTATCACAGCGAACGACAAACGGGGAGGTGTTTGGGCTGGCCCACGATCTGAGCCGGCCGGAAACCCTCGATCGATTGCCCGCGTGGGTGAGCGATCATTGGGGCGGACTCGACATCCTCGTCAACAACGTCGGGACCAACATCCGGAAACCCGCGCTGGGCTACGATCTCGATGAGTATCAGGCGCTAATCGACGCCAACCTGACCAGCTGTTTCGAGCTCACCCGGTTGTGTCATCCGCTGTTGCGTGTCGGTACCGAGCCGGCGGTGGTCAACATCGCATCGGTGGCGGGCATGACGCACATGCGGACCGGTGCACCTTACGCGATGAGCAAAGCCGCGATGATCCAGCTAACGCGAAATCTGGCCTGCGAGTGGGCGGCCGACGGTATTCGCGTCAACTGCATCGCACCGTGGTATATCGACACACCGTTGGCGCAGAGTGTGCTCCGGGACCCCGACTATCTCGAGGAGGTGTTGCAGCGGACGCCGCTCGGCCGGGTCGGCCAACCCGAGGAGGTGGCTGCCGCCGTCGCGTTCCTGGCGATGGGGGCGTCGTCGTACGTCACCGGCCAATGTCTGGTCGTCGACGGTGGTTTTATGCAGTACGGGTTCTAGCTTTTTCCGCTCCGCCGCGCGGTGTCTCCCCGTAGGCGGTTATCCTACAGAATCATGGTCCAAGCGCTGACATGATCGCACGGGTTTCCCCGACTGACCTGCTCACGCGGCCGGTTTATCGTGATTATGGGGACGAGTCGAGGAGGCGGCGTGCAACACGTAGCCACGTTGACGACCGGATCGATACGAGGCCAAGCACTTGGCGACGTGTATCGGCACTACCTCGCTGGCTTCGTGGCTTTGGCGGTGATCATCCATGGCTTGATCATCTTCTTCATGGTCGTGCCGTCGATGAACCGAGGGTTCGCGTCCGCCGGTGACGAGATGGCGGTCATCGACATACCGCCCGAGACAAAGATCCCACCACCGCCGGAAGAGCTCGCTCGGCCGGCCACCCCGGTGATCGCGACGGAGTTCATCGAAGAGGAGATAACGATCGCCGAAACCGAGATCGTCGAGGACGCACCGGTCATTCATACGGCACCGGCGCCGATCGAGCCGAAGGTGTCAGAAACGAGTTTTGTCTTTACGCCCTATACGGTGAAGCCGAAGTGTCTGACGGGGTGCTCCCCCGAAGAGTTGCTGAGGTTCTACCCACCGTTGGCCAAGAAGGCGGGCATCTCGTGCCAACTCAGGGTCGGGCTTCGCATCGACACGACGGGAACGGTGACCAACACCATGATTCTCGCTTCGAGCGGTCAAGCGGCGTGCGACCAGAGCGTGCAGAGGTGGGCCATGAACACGTCTTGGACAGTGGCTTACAATCGAGACCAACCGGTAACAGTCTGGATCGCTCAACCGGTCAGCATTACCGCCAAGCAGCCGTGATCTACTCGGCTGGGTACTGAATCCTCGGCTCTCCAGTCAACTCCAGCACCCACAATCCGCTCGACATGTCGGAGATGAAGATCTTTCCTTTGTGGAGCTGGGCCCCGAACGCAAACGCTCGATTCTCCTTGTAGGCGTCGCTGCCGGCATCGGTGACGAACAGCGCGACCTCACGACCCTGGTCGTAGAGATTGCCACGCGTATCACCGGTCACGTCGACCACCCGCACGCCACCCTGGTAGTACGCACTGTACAACTGTCCTTCCTCGACCCAATGGTTGTGAGCACCCGACTCGGGCACCTCGTAACGCGATATCTCACGCGGGTTCTCGAGATCGGAAGTATCGATGACGTGGATATAGCCGCGCGGCTCGATCGGCTGATTTAGATCGAAAACCGCCGGGAATACCTCGTCCCCAACGTAAGCGCGGTTCCCTTCTACGTAGACGCTATGCGTGCCCCGCGGTCCGCCACCGCCGGGTCCGTAGATCGCCGGGGCGTCGTACTTGAGCTGCCCGACGAACACCGGGTTGTCGGGGCTCCCACCTTTGCCCGCGCCACCGACGTCGAGAATGATCAGACCGTCTTGCCAGTAAGCGAGATACGCTACGCCTTCTTTGACGTACAGATCGTGCAGATAGCGTCCCGGCGTGTCGGTGTGCCACTCGGCGACTTCATGCGGATTCGCGGGATCGCTGACGCTGATGATGTGGAGCGCGCCATCACCATCGTGTGTGGCGTAGATGTGATCGCCGTCGAAGAACGTGTTATGGACGCCGCCCGGTACCGTCTCGGTGTACTCCGACAGCACGGTTGGGTGCGCCGGATCCGAGAGATCGAGGATCGCGATTCCGTTGGCGCGATTGGCCGCGCCCTCGCGGCTGAAGACGCCGATCGTGGCATCTTCGTTGACCTTAACGTCGAGCACGTAGCGCGCGTCCGTCGTGACGCTGTCGGTCAGCACTGGACTCGTTGGATCGGTGATGTCGAACACCAGAATCGCGTTCGACTCCACGGTCCCAAGGTACGCGTAGTCACGCCCATTGGTACCGGTGAAAACCCGCAAGTCCCCGGTCAAGCGATCGGTGACTGCGCCTCGACCCACGACCTTGAGATCACGGCGAACGGACCGCGGCTCGACCGTGACCACGTGTTGAGCGGTCTTGGTACCGAGCACCGCTTCGACGAGATATGTGCCCGGCTCATCGGCTACCAGCACTCCCTGGCCGTCGATCGACGCTCCACCAGGTGACACGAACCATCGCGGATAGGTCGCTTCTCCGCCGACAGTCAGACGTCCCACCTCACCGGTCCGAAGCTGCTCGGGCCCGCTGATCACGAGTGCGCCCGATGATGCCGGGGTCACTTCGATCGTCAGGCTTCCCTGGGCGCCAGTTCTCGCTGTTTCCTCGGTCTCCAATGCAGCGGAGGCGGAGCGATGACTGGCGCTCACTGTAACATGCCCCGCCGAGTGGGTGACCAGGTTGCCGAGCGGATCGATCGTCGCTACCGATGGATCGCTGGTCGACCATACGAAATCTGTGACGTCGACTACCAAATCGTCCCCGGAACGGGTCCGGGCGGTTGCGGACAATGGGACCACGCCGCCGGCGGCTATCGTCGCCGGCAAGGGGCCGACGTCGACGGTCATTGCCGCAGCCGGCGTTACGACGACATCGACCCGAGCGATCGCCCGGCCCCCAGCTCGGAAGACGAGCTGGCCCTGGCTCGGGGGCCCGCTGGCGAATCGGTGATTGTCGATCATCACGCCCAGCCCTATGCTGGTCACGAAGCCCTGGACAGGCGCGTCGGGGATGACATTGCCGGATGCATCGTAGGCGGTGATCGAGAACGAGACCGTGTCCCCGGAGGCGACGGAAACGGTCGTCGGTTGGACGTCGATCCGGTCGACTTCCTGGGCGATCGATGGCGAAGCGAGTGCCAGAATTGGCAAAGCGGCGATCAACGGACGCATCATTCGGGGCCTCCGCGAGTCATGGTCTCAATGGCAGGGATAGTGAATGCGGGCATAACCTATGCATCTGCAATGGTGAGGACGAGCACGGCGACGCTAGCACTCAAACGATCTTGGGGAGTAGCTCAACCGGCAGAGCGCCGCGCTGTTAACGCGGTGGTTGCAGGTTCGAATCCTGCCTCCCCAGCCAACTAGCGGCGATCGACCCACTTTGGTGCCGTGGGGGGTTGGTAGCGCTCCATTTTGTCGAGCAAGGTTCGGGGCTCGGTCTCGACGATGACCATCGTGCGGTGCTCGGTGCCAAGGAAGCGGTGGTCGACGGCGTGATCGAGAAACGCCACCAGCCGATCGTAGTACCCGTCGACGTTGAGGATCGCGCACGGTTTCCCGTGATACCCGAGCTGAGCCAACGTCCATACTTCGGCCAGTTCCTCGAGTGTTCCGAGGCCGCCCGGCAGGGCCACGAAAGCGTCGGAGATCTCGATGATGTGTGCCTTGCGGGCATGCATCGTGTCGACGATGCGAAGATCGGTCAGCCCGGCGTGGGCCAGCTCCAATTCGGCCAGCGCCTCCGGGATCACGCCCACTACGTCGCCACCGGCGTCGAGCGCGGCGTCGGCCAATGTCCCCATCAGCCCAACGTCCCCGCCGCCGTACACCAGACCTAGGCCACGCTCAGCGATCAACCGCCCCATCGCTTCGGCCGCCGCTCGGTATGAGTCGCGGCGGCCGTAGCTCGAGCCACAGAAAACGCTTATTCGCTTCATCAATCCAGCGCGCCTCGGCGCTATGAAATCGGCCGATCTCCGGTCGGAACCCACTTGTGAATCCATAGGCCGGAGTTGAAATCGGCCGAGAAGATCTTGTCGTCGTAGTACATCGCACCCCAGTTCATCGGCGTGTTGGGGACCCGGACGTTCTCAGCCGCGCCGGTGAGATAGAAGTCGATCTCGCGACCCTGCTCATAGAGGTCGCCGCGCAGCTCGCCCGAAACGTCGAGCGCCCGCAGCCCCGCGTTGTAGTAGCCGATGTAAAGCGTTTCCTGGTCGTCTTCGATCCACAGGTTGTGTGCGCCGGCCTCGGGCACTTCGTATTTAGCGACTTCGACCGGGTTCTCGAGGTCGGTCACATCGAAGACGTGGACGTAACCCGTCGGCTGAAACGGTTTTTCGGCATCCCAGTCGGGCGGGAAGATCTCGTCGCCGGTGAACACGTAGTTCCTCCACCGCCAGGCGACATGAGTGTTGCCTTGGGGGTAGTAAACCCGCGATACAAACACCGGTTTGGTCGGCGTTCCGCCCTTGCCGGCACCGCCCAGATCGAGGATCACCAACCCGTCATCCCAGTAGGACAGGTACGCGATCCCGTCCTTGATGAAGATGTCGTGCAGCACACGGTTCGGGTTGTCGATCCCCCAACGACCGACCTCGCGCGGGTTGTCCCGATCCGAGACATCGATGATGTGCATGTCACGGGTGCCCCCATGGGTGGCGTAGACGAGATCGCCGACGATAAAGACGTTGTGGACGCCTCCCGACACGGTTTCCGTGTACTCGCTGATGATCGTCGGGTGGAGCGGATCGGCGAGATCGAGGATCACGATCCCGTTCTTGCGGTTGGCTGCACCCTCGCGAGTCATGACCGCAAAACCGGCGTCGGCGTTGACCTTGACGTCGTTGACGCGCCGCGCGTCGACCTCGATTGAGTCGGACAAGACTGGGTTTGCCGGGTCCGAGACGTTGTAGACGCGGAGCTTGGTGTCGTGGTAGCTGCCCACGTAGGCGGCGTTCTCGTACAACCAGAGGTCGCCCGTGTGAGCCGCTGCTAGCGCACCGTGACCGATCAGCTCGAGCTTGCGGTCAAACTCGCGTTGATCGACCAGTAGCTTGGTGAGCGCCGTGGATCCGGCAAACTCGGCGACGACGGTGTACTCTCCGGCCTCCTCGGCCACGAACGTCGCGCCATCGGTGACCTCGGCGCCCCTGCCTCCGATTACGGTGAAGCGTGGGAATGAACCGCTGGGTAGGGGCTGACCGTCGAGCGTGGGCAATAACCGGTAAACGTCACCGGTACGGATGGCGCCCAACCGTGCGGCGAGGGCTAGGTTCCCGGCCGGAGCTGCTGAGACCGCGATCCGCTGCGTCGCCGACGTCGGACCGATCTGGGCGGTGACCACTGCGGTGCCCGGCTTCTTGGCGACCAGAAAACCGCTCATAACTTCGGCCACCGTTGGGTCGCTCGAGCTCCAGCTGATATCGGAACGCCATACACGGTGCCCCAGTCGATCGTAGGCTTCTGCCTTTAGGGGCATCCACGAGGTCGCCACGACCGATGTCGTCGGCAGCGCCAGCTCGATCGAAGAGGGTGGCAACCGCCGCACGGCGACTGGAATGGAGGCATGCTTCTCGCCCGCCATGACGCCGATCGTTCGTTCACCCGCCGAGTATGCGACGAAGGTGCCGCTGGCGTCGATCGTCCCCACCTCGTACGACGTAAACCATTGCATCGACACGTCGACGGCGTTGTCTTCGCTATCGTAGGCGGTGGCGATCAGGCGAACCGTATCGCCAACCGACGTCTCGACCGCGCTCGGCTGGATCTCGATCCGGGCCACGTCCTGGGCCATTGATGGCCCGGACCATGCAAGGAATATCGATACGAGCATGAGGAGTTTTCTGGACACGACGACCTCCGGTCACTTGATAGAATGGAGACAGGCACTGATGCGGAGCGAAGATTCTAGAACGACCGTCCCTGAGTCGCCACGCCCAACAGGACGCTACTGGCAAACGAGGCCTTCAACCCGGGTCGCGTCAGCATGAGTAAGGGTTCGAGGGGCTGGCTTCTCGCGTACGCCGCGGTCTGTGCAGCGTTGTTGATGCCATTGTACGTCTATAGGGCGAGCGCGCTCCTTAGAGGCGGGTTCATCGAGTCGCTGCCAGCGCTGATTCTCGGCGTTGCTTTCGCTCTCTCGATCGGCGTCGCCATGACCTTATGGCGTTCAGGGAAACGTTTTGTGCCTTGGCTGATGCTGGCGATTCTGTGCTTGGTGCTCGTTGGCGAGGAAGCGAGCTGGGGACGCGAGGCGGTGATGGGAAGAGTTCTCATCCCGGGCGACGACAAATGGGACCTCCACAACTGGTTACCGCAGCAAGTCGGGAGCCAAATCGCGGTCGTTAACTTGAGCTCATGGTTGGGGATCGCGGTGGTGTTGATCATCGGGGCGATGGCTACCGCCGCCGCTCTTCTCGTCGCACTGAAAACGATCCGGGATGCTACGATCAGTCTCCCGCAAGCGTTCTTGCTGATCGCCGTCGTCTGGGCGGCGCTGGCGATGACTTTTGACTTCTTGGTCCTGACTCGCTTCGATTCTTACAATCGCGTCGTGATCTACAAGTGGTCGATCGAGGAGACTTCGGAGGTCATGGCGGTGACCGCAGTCGCGTTTGCCCCGCTGGTACGGTGGCACCGACACTGGCGCGGCGGCTAGGCTTCCCGCGCCCTGAGAGTCCGCAGCACGTATGGTAGGATGCCACCGTGGCGGTAGTAGTCGAGCTCGACCGGCGTATCGATCCTAGCCACTACCTCGAACGTCTTGCGCTCGCCGTTTAACTCGGCGATCACCTCGAGTTTCTTGCCGGGGGATAGACCGGAGACTTCACGGATCGTGAAGGCTTCTTCGCCTGTGAGACCCACGGTCTCTGCGTTCTCGCCGGCCGCGAACTGAAGCGGCAGAACGCCCATCCCGATCAAATTGCTGCGGTGGATGCGCTCGTACGAGTCGGCGATCACCGCGCCGACGCCGAGCATAAGCGTGCCCTTGGCGGCCCAGTCGCGCGACGACCCGGATCCGTATTCTTTGCCAGCGATCACAATGAGTGGAATACCTTCAGAGGCGTACTGGACGGCGGCCTGGTAGATCGTCATCTGTTCGCCGCTCGGCTGGTGACGCGTCCAGCCCCCCTCCGTTCCTGGGGCGAGCCGGTTGCGGAGCCGGATGTTGGCGAACGTTCCGCGCATCATGACCTCGTGGTTGCCACGTCGAGAGCCGTAGGAGTTGAACTCCTGCGGCTGAACGCCGTGTTCGATCAGCCACTGACCGGCCGGCGACTCGGCCGGAATCGAGCCAGCCGGTGATATGTGGTCGGTCGTAACCCCGTCGGATGTACGTCGACTCGTCGGTCCAGGCGAACCGGTCGCCCGCGGGGATCTCCAGCGCATGCCAGCGCTCGTCACCGTCGAATACCTGCGCGTACTTGGCGCTGAATTGTTCAGTCTTCACCGCCGATCGGACGGTGTCGGTGATCTCCTGCTGTGTAGGCCATATGTCGCTCAGGTACACGTCGTTGCCCTGTTCGTCCTGGCCGAGCGGCTCGGCCGTCAGATCGAGATCCATTCGCCCGGTGAGCGCGTAGGCCACGACGAGCGGCGGCGAAGCCAGGTAGTTGGCCTTGGTGTCAGGGTTGATCCGACCCTCGAAGTTGCGGTTGCCCGACAGAACCGAGCACGCGATCAGGTCGTGTTCGTGGATAGCGTCGCTGATCGGCTGGGGCAACGGCC
>JBDGYV010000039.1:0-33233 GCA_039588915.1 Gemmatimonadota bacterium | reverse complement strand
TGGGCGACCGCTCCCATCTTGCGACCCGATCGGCCGACCCGCTGGACCAAGGCAGCGATCGTGTGCGGTGACCCGATCTGACACACCAGATCGACGGTCCCGATGTCGATCCCGAGCTCGAGCGACGCGGTCGCGACCAGCGCCTTGAGCTGCCCGGTCTTGAGGCGTTCTTCGGCGTCCAGACGGCGCTCCTTCGACAGGCTGCCGTGGTGCGACGTGATCCACTCTTCGCCGATCCGTTCCGACAGGTGATGGACGACGCGCTCGGCGAGCCGCCGTGTGTTCACGAACACGAGCGTTGTTCGGTTCTGCTCGATCAGCTCGGCCAGCCGATCATAGACCTCGGTCCACATCTCATTGGAGGCCAGCGCCTCGACCGGTGAGTTGGGAACCTCGATCTGGAGGTCCAGCTCCCGAACATGACCGACGTCGATGATCTGACAATCGAGCGGCTTCGTGCGTCGCGCTCCAACCAGAAACCGCGCCACGTCCTCGATCGGTCGCTGGGTTGCCGAGAGTCCGATCCGGATCGGCGGATGGCCGGCGGGCCGCGTGGGCTGGTCTTCGGCCTCGACGTAGTGGCGCTTGCCATTCTGTTGGTAGACGTCACCGACTGACCCATTGGTCACCAGCGATTCCAACCGCTCGAGCGTCAGTGCGAGGTGTGAGCCCCGCTTGTCGTCGGCGACGGCGTGAATCTCGTCGACGATGACGGTGCGCACGGTCTGGAGCATCTGTCGTCCGCGGCGGGTCGTCAGCAGGATGAACAGCGACTCGGGGGTAGTCACGAACAGATGTGGTGGACGCTTCAGGTGCGCCTGCCGCTCGGCCGCTGGCGTATCGCCGGTCCGCACGGCGGTTTGGATGTCGACGTCGGGTAGCCCCATCCGTTCGAGCTCGACCCGGATGCCGGCCAACGGTTCGGCCAAGTTCTTCTCGATATCGTTGCTGAGCGCCTTGAGCGGTGAGACGTATAAGACGCGGGTCTCGTTTGGAAGCGCGCCCGGTCCTCCCGCCGACGGATCGAGACCCAACCGGATGAGCTCATCGATCGCCGACAGGAAAGCCGCCAGCGTTTTGCCTGACCCGGTTGGTGCCGCGATCAGCGTGTGGCGACCCGACCGGATCGCGGGCCACCCTTGTTGCTGAGGAATCGACGGGCCGTTTGGGAAACGACGTTCGAACCAGCTGCGAACGGCGGGGTGGAAGGTGTCCAAGCTCATTTAGTGTGCTTTCCGGGCTCCAGGATCCATGCCTGCGGGTGCCTCTCGAAACCGAGCCTCGGATAGTACTCGATCGCCGCTGGTGCCGACAGCAGGATCAACGTGCACCGCGGACCGAGGCGATCTTGGGTTTCGTCGATGAGTCGCTTGCCGACACCCTGTTTCTGGTAGCGTTTGTCGACCGCCAGATCTGACAGGTAGCAGCAATAATGGAAGTCGGTAACCGAGCGGGCGACGCCTACCAAGGAGCCTCCCGCCCGCGCCGTTACGATGAGATCGGCATGCTCGATCATTCCCGCGATGCACGCGTGGTCATCGACGGGTCGCCTCTCGGATAGCGTTGATGTTTTGAGCACCGCAATGAACTCGTCGACGGTGAGGTCGCTCTCGATCGCGTACTCGATCTGATGAGCGTTACTCACCGCTGTTCTGTCACTTGCCTACGCAATCCGCGCCCCGGTCGGGCGCCGGTCGGGTCGCCCTCGCGCAATACCGGCACACCGTTCACGATCACGTGGTGGACCCCGACCGCTAGCTGCTTTGGGTTTTCGAACGTCGCCTGGTCGCACACCGTGCTGGCGTCGAAGACTGTGACATCGGCGTAGTAGTCACGCGTCAGCGTCCCTCGATCGTCGAGCTGGGCGCGTGCAGCCGCCAGGCCGGTCATTTTGTGCACCGCCTCCTCGAGCGACAGCAACCCCTGCTCCCGCGAGTACCGGCAAAGGACCCGTGGGAACGAGCCAAACGCGCGTGGATGTGGCGTGTCGGTGGACAGCGGCCCGTCGAATGCGCGCACACCGGCGTCGCCGCCGATCATCGTCCACGGTTGCTGGAGTGCCTCGATGAGATCGGCTTCGTCCATCGTAAAGAAGATCGCGCCCGTTCGGAGTTCGTCTTCGAGCAGCAAATCGATCAGTGCTTCGACCGGGGATTGGGCGCGTTGTTCGGCCACCGCGTCCAGCCGCATCCCTTCATACTGGGCCAGTGACTCGTTGGCGATGTCTGAGATCAATACGCCGCCGGGGCCGCCGGCGCTGGTCCCGAGCTCGGGTTCGCCGGTGGGGGTCGTTCCGCTCAAGAACGTCTCTACGCTGTCTCGAAACGCCGGGTTCTGAAGTCTGGTAAGCGTCTCGGACGCTGTTCCCGCCTCAGCCCAATCGGGCAACAGGTTGTCGAGCCCGGTGCTGGATGCTGTGTACGGGTAGACGTTGGCCATCACGTCGACCCCGCGATCGCGGGCAGCCTGAATCCTCTCCACGGCGGTCACCATCTTGCCCCAGTTCGCGCGCCCGCTGGCTTTCAAGTGGTGGATCAAAACCGGTGCACCGCTCTGCTCGCCAATGGTGATCGCCTCGTCGATCGCATCCAGGAGGCCGGCACCCTCGCTTCGCATGTGGGTGGCGTAAAAGCCTCCATGCTCCGCCACGACCCGACTTAGCTCGGTGATCTCTTCGGTCGACGCGAATCTGCCCGGTGCGTACGAGAGGCCGCTCGAGAGGCCAAACGCACCTTGCTCCATGGCGGCGGCGAGCGCGTCCTTCATCGCTTTCATTTCGGCCGGCTCAGCGGCGCGATCGTCGGGTCCGACACCGTGCAGTCGGAGCGACGACAACCCGACCCACGTGCCGACGTTGATCGCCGTTCCGCGGCGTTCGAGCTCCTCGAAGTAGCCATCGAGATCGTCCCACGTGTACTCGATGCCCCACGGCGCGTACTCGCGCTCGCGTTCGACACGCGGGCGATCGCTGGCCGGGACGACGCTTGTCACCTCGCCGGTGATCTCGCTGGTGACGCCCTGGTGGATCTTGGAGATCGCGCGTCCGTCGGCTAGGAGCCGAAACTCGCTGTGACCGAGCATGTCGATGAACCCGGGAGCGACGACGAGACCCGTGGCGTCGATCGTATTGCGTGCGGAGTTATCGGCTAAATCGCCGATCGCCGCGATCCGATCGCCGAGGATGGCGACGTCGGCGCGGAAGCTGGGTGCGCCCGTGCCGTCGACGACGTGTCCGCCCAGGATCAAGAGGTCATACGTGGGTGTCGGCTCTTGCGCGCTCGCGGGCGCAAGCACGACACACGCGAAACCACCGACCGCGGCGAGGGCGAGCACCGCGCGGCGTGCACTTTTGGTTCTTGATGCATTCATCCGAGCGCCACGTCCAAGACCATCATCGCCGCAAAGCCGATCATCGTCGCGGTCGTTGCGATATCGGCGTGACCACCCAACTGGGATTCCGGGATCAGCTCCTCGACCACGACGTAAATCATAGCGCCGGCCGCGAACGCCAGCGCGTAGGGCAGGAGGGCCCCTATAAACAAGACCGCAGCGGCACCGATCACCGCCGCGGCGGGCTCGACGATCGCCGAAAGTTGCCCGTACCAGAACGACTTGGGCGCGGAGACGCCCTCGCGGCGCAGCGGCATCGCTACGGCGATCCCTTCGGGGAAGTTCTGTATCGCGATCCCGATCGCCAGCGCGACCGCGGCTCCGAGCGTGGCGGCGCCCGCGAATTCGAGCCCCGACGCCGCGGCGCCAAACGCGACACCTACCGCCAGACCTTCGGGAATGTTGTGCAGCGTGATCGCCATCACGAGCAGCGTCGCTCGATGCCAGGGGGTTGGTGCGCCCTCGGCCTGATCGGGCCGCAGGCCAGGGTGTAGATGGGGCAGGTACTGGTCGGCCACGCGAAGGAACGCCCCGCCGGCCAAGAAGCCGACTAGCGCCGGCACCCAACCCGGGCCACCGCTTGTGCTCGCCATCTCGATCGCAGGCACCAGCAACGACCAAAAGCTCGCCGCGATCATGACGCCGGCGGCGAAGCCGAGCATCGCATCGAGCAGGCGCTGCGGCAGCGTCGTGGTCAGGAAAACGAGCGCCGCGCCCATCGCGGTGACCAGCCACGTCACGCCCCCGGCGAGTAGTGCCTGTCGGATGGGGTCGAGGTCGACGAACCAGTTGATCACGGGTCGAATCTAGCGCCCGCGTGAGGGCCCGCCTTGACGATTGGCTTGCAGGGGCCGACTCTAGATCGCCATGAGACGCGTTATCGTGATCGGGTTGTCGATTCTGGCGGCGTTGTCGCTCGTCGTCGTCATCGGGCTGCTGCTCCTGAGGCCGCTGATGTCGACCCGAGTGGACACCGATTTCAAACGGCCCGGGATTCTGGCGATCGAGCTGGATGGGTTGGTGGTCGAGCGCGCCCCACCCGACCTCTTCCGGGCCGAGTTCGAGGGTGCGAAGGTCGAGCTGATCGACCTCATCCTCGCGCTCGATCGAGCCGCCCACGACGAACGGATTGCGGGTGTGTACCTGCGTGTGGGCGTGCCCGGATACGGTTGGGCCAAGGCCGAAGAGATCCGGTCCCGGCTGGCTCGCTTCCGCGAGTCGGGCAAGTTCGTGTACGCGTTTACAACGGCTACCGACGAGCTCGGGTACTACGTGGCGATGGGTGCGGATTCGATCTACTTGCTTCCCGATGCTGGGATGGCGCTCAACGGATTCCGCTACCAAGCGCCGTTTATTCGACCGATGCTCGGCAAGCTCGGGCTCGACCCTCAGGTCGAGGCGATCGGCGCGTATAAGACTGCGGCCGACATGTTCCGCCGCGAGTCGATGAGCGACGAGCACCGCGAGGTCGCCGAGTCGATTCTCGCCGAACGGTATGACCGGTTCGTCGATACGGTCGTTGAGACTCGCGGGGTCGACCGTCAACGGTTTGTCGACGCGATCGATCAGGGCGTGTACCTGGCGCGCGACCTGAGCGCGCTCGGATTGATTGATGGCGAGCACTACGAGGCTGACGTACGGCGGATGGCGCTGGCTCGGGCGACGGGTGTCAATCCGGATGACGCCAAGACACGGATCGAGGAACACTTCATCGGTCTCGACGAGTACATGACAACGCTACCTGGCCCGCAGGGGCCAGTCGCCGGGACGATCGGGCTGGTGTACGCGGTCGGCGCGATCACCAGTGGTGAGAGCGAGCTCGATCCGGTGTTCGGCCGCACGATGGGTGCTGAGTCGACGACCGAGATGCTGCGCAAGGTATCCCGCGACGAGGACCTCGACGCGGTCGTGATACGGGTCGACAGCCCAGGCGGTGACGCGTTGGCGTCGGAGGAGATCTGGGCCGCGATCGAGGACTTGAACGAGCGGTTGCCAATCATCGTGTCGATGAGCGACGTGGCAGGATCGGGCGGCTATCTGATCTCGGCCGGCGCGGACGAGATCATCGCCGAGCCATCGACGATCACCGGATCGATCGGCGTCTTCGGAGTGTTGTTCAACGCCGAGCAAACGTGGAACAAGCTCGGTATCGAGTGGGAGACGGTGCGCACCAACCCCGGCGCCGAGTTTCCGACTTCGACGCGAAGCTTGACCGAAGCCGAACGGCGGGTCTTCCGCTCGCTGATCGAGGACGTCTATCGCAGCTTTGTGCAGCGGGTCGCGAACGGTCGAAAGCTGCCGGTGCCGGAGGTCGACGCGGTTGCGCAGGGTCGCGTGTGGACCGGGACGCAGGCCGAGGCTCGAGGCCTCGTCGATCGCGTCGGCGGCCTGGAGACCGCGTTGGTCGCAGCCAAGGAAGCCGCCGGCATCGAGCCCGATGCGACCGTAAAGCTCCACATCTACCCCGCCAAGCAACGGTTCCTCGATCGCGTCCGGGAGTTGCTGTTGTTGCGCCAGGCCAGTCGCGGCCGAGCAACATCCGGCTTGGAGACGATGGCGACGCGTTGGGCCCGGGACGAGTTGGGTGGCGCGCTGACCGGTGTCGGCGTGGTGCTTCGCGAAGGCCCCCGCCGACCGCTGGCGGTCATGCCCTACGTTCCCGAGACCCGCTAGCTCGAGCTTTGACGGACGGATCGCTCGAGCTCTCGCCCGAGGCGATGCGTGCGCTCGGGTATCGGGTTGTCGATCTGCTCGTCGAACACGCCACCACGCTCAGAGATCAACACGCCGGTCGCACCACCGATCGACCGACGCTCGAAGAGTTGCTGCGGGAGCCGCCGCCCGAGCAGGGTACCGATCCCGAGACCGTGCTCGAGCGACTCGAGCGTGACGTCCTCTATCACATGGGCCGGGTCCATCATCCACGGTTCTTCGCGTTTGTGCCGAGCCCCAGCAACTTCGTTGGCGTGCTCGGCGATGCGCTCGCGGCCGGTCACAACGTCTTCGCCGGCACTTGGATCGAATCATCGGGGCCGGCGACACTCGAGCTGGTGACGATCGATTGGTTGCGAGAGCTGTGCGGGATGGGATCGTCAGCCGGCGGGCTGTTCGTGAGCGGTGGTTCGATGGCCAGCTTGACCGCGCTGGCTGTCGCACGACACGAACGACTGGATGACGACCTTCGCGGCGCCGTCGCCTACGGGTCCGATCAGACCCACACCGCCATAGATCGCGCACTCAAGGTTCTCGGGTTTGCGCATGAACAATTCCGCAGGCTCCCCTCGGACGACGGCTACCGATTGAACGTGACCGCGTTGGGTGAAGCGGTTGTCGCCGATCGCGCCGCCGGCCGGCGGCCGTTCTGTGTGATCGCGAACGGAGGCACAACCAACACCGGCGCCGTCGACCCGCTCGGCCGGTTGGCCGACTTCTGCGCCGCCGAGCATCTGTGGCTGCACGTCGACGCCGCGTACGGAGGTGCTGCGGTTCTCACCGATCGTGGACGAACCGCGTTGGCTGGACTCGGGTGCGCCGACTCGCTCGCGCTCGATCCACACAAGTGGCTGTTTCAGCCGTACGAGCTTGGCTGTGTGCTGGTCCAGGAGCCGCGCTCTCTGGCGCGCACGTTCGCGGTTCGTGCCGAGTACCTGCGCGATGTCGAAAGCGAGACCGAGGAGATCAATTTCGCCGATTACGGCGTCCAGCTAACGCGCAGCTTTCGAGCGCTCAAACTATGGCTGTCGATCCAAGTGTTCGGGCTAGCTGCGTTCCGCGAGGCAGTCAACAAGGGGCTCGACTACGCCGAGCATGTCGAAACCGTGTTTCGTGCGTCTTCCGCTTGGCAGGTCGTGACGCCGGCCCAGCTCGGGGTCGTCACGTTTCGCTACGCGCCCGCGGGGCTCTCTGATTCCGAGGCCGATCGGATTAGCGGCGCTCTCGTCAAGGCCAGCATCGACGATGGCTTCACGATGGTCAGCTCGACGACGCTCGATGAGCGGGTTGTACTGCGCTTTTGTCCGATCAATCCGCGGACGACGATCGACGACATCGACGCGTCGATAGCCCGTTTGGAAACGCTCGCCGCTGGGCTCATGCAGACTGGTGCGGGGCGTTAGCGTTGAAGGCGATCTGGCTCGAGGATGGAGAGCTCAAGGTGCGAGACGTTCCAGCCCCGGACCTGCCGGCCGGCGAGGCCCGCGTCAGAGTCCGGCGAGCCGGGATTTGTAACACCGACTTGGAGATTGTTCGCGGTTACTACCCATTCACCGGAATACTCGGTCACGAGTTCGTCGGCGTCGTCGAAACCGGACCCAACGAGCTTATGGGACGACGCGTGGTGGGCGAGATCAACGCGGTCTGCGGCAGCTGCCGAGCGTGTCGGGAAGACCGCAGGACGCACTGTGAGCATCGAACGGTGCTCGGCATCGTCGGCCGCCATGGCGCGTTCGCCGAGTACCTGACCTTGCCGATCGACAATCTGCATGCGGTGCCAGAGAACGTGTCCGACGATCATGCCACGTTCACCGAGCCGTTAGCGGCGGCACTCGAGATCCAACAACAGATCGATGTCAGCGCGACCGATCGTGTGCTCGTCGTCGGCGACGGCAAGCTGGGTCAGCTGATCGCCCAGATGTTGGCGCTGACGGGGTGCGACCTGACCGTCCACGGCCGCCACGCCGAGAAGCTCGAGTTGCTCGCGTCGCACGGGATCGCGATCGGCGACTCGGACTCGATCAAGCCCGCCACGTTTGACATCGCCGTCGAGTGCACCGGCAACGCCGATGGGTTCGCAACGGCACGTCGTGCACTCCGCCCGCGGGGCACGCTGGTCCTAAAGAGCACCTACGCCGGCGATCTGACGTTTGACGCTTCTTCGCTGGTGGTCGACGAGATCACTTTGGTGGGTTCGCGCTGCGGTCCGTTTGCGCCGGCGTTGGAGCTCTTGGCCAACGGAACGATCGATGTTGCGCCGCTTATTCACGCCCGATACGCTCTCGAAGATGGGCTCCACGCGTTCGAGCACGCCGCTAAGCCGGGTGTGCTGAAGGTGTTGCTCGAGGTCGAGTAAGCCGTGCGGGGTCAGCCGCGCTGGAGTCCGCGCAGCCGAGCGATAGCCTGGCGTGCCTCTGCGACCGTGGGCTGGAGCAGCGGGTCGGCGTCTTCCCACACCAGCGTGACCCAACCGTACGCCTCCAGCGCTCGGTCTCGGTCACCAATCTTTTCATACAGCTTTCCCAACGGGACCCCTATCCAAGGGTTCGGGCCAGAAATCAACCCGTAACGAATCGCGTCTTCGGGCCGCCCCATGCGTTCCAGGAGCTCCATAATCCACGGGGTCACGACCTGAGGCGAGTCCTCGCGAAACACCGTATCCAGTAACCGGAACGCCTCTTCATCGCGGCCTTCCAACATCGCACGGCGCCCTTGGAGTGTCATGATGCCGAGCTCGATTCCGCGTGCCTGTGCCGAATCGCCCTCGGCGTAGAAGCGGTCAACAAACTGCCGAGCCAGGACTTCAATGGAATCGGCCTCCTGCTCGCGCCCCTCGTCGAGCGCCAGCAACGCAGCGGCCAGCCATTTGGTGCTCGGAAGGCTGTCCGCCGGGCCGAGCTCCGAAGCTGCCGCCAATGCGGTGGCATCCTCCCCAATGCCGCCGTAGTGAAAAGCCAACAGGAGGTCCAAATAGTCAGGGACACCATCTGGTCTGTCATCGTCGATGGGTCTCTCCGCTAGGACGCGGAGCCCATCTTCGAGCCGTCCCTCATTGATCATGATGAACGGGAGAAAGTTCGCAACCAGGTTCTGCGTCTCCGGGCGATCGGCTAGTCGCAGCATGACTTCACTCCGCAGCCTGAACGCCCGCGGGTGCTGGAACAAGTTGCCTATTCGGCCCAGGACGAAAGTGGAAAGCGTATCCAGGATGGAGGGTTGGGCCCGGGTGAGTGAATCGCCAAACAGGAGCTGATACGCGGTCTCGTAGGCGACGTCATACTCGGTACCGGCGGCGTACTGTTCGTACTGCTCGATCAGCCTTGTCGCCGCCGTACTGTCGGCGTATCTGAACGCGTTACCGAGTGGGTGGATGTAAGCCGGCGTGTAGGATGGATCGAGCTCGATCGCGCGGATGAACGCGCCGTCCTGGTCCTCGCGCGTCGCTATCGACCGAGTCGGTCGGTGGAAGTAGACCTCGCCGAGTAGGAACCACGCCTCAGGATCGTCCGGATAGCGTTGTGTGGTGGTTAACGCCAGCTCGGTAGCGTTGCGTCGTGTCTCGTCGTAGTACGCCTGGCTGACCTCGAGCAGATCGCGGTCGCGGTCCGGTAGGCGGTCGGCGTATCGGGCCGCTTCGTCCAATGTCTCTTGGGTTCTCCCCGCACCGAGGGTCTCTAGCCAACCCAGCGCGCTGCTCAGCCGATAGTACGCCAGCGCGAACGTCGAATCGGCCTCGACCGCCACCTCGTACGCTGGAATCGCCTGACGGAAGTTCGACGACCGAAACAGAGTTTCACCCTCGAGGTACGATTTGAGCGCCAGGACCGATTGGGTCGTGATGCCGGCCAGATCGACTGTCGGCAGCTCGTCGTCCCCCTCTTCGAGGACCAAACTCAGTACTTTGATCGACAACTGGTCGACAAGCCCAAAGATGGAATCCGGCGCGCCTTCGATCTGCTCCCGACCCAGGTTGGTTCCATCATCCAGATCGTAGATATCTGCTCCTACCCGCATGTTGTCGCCGCTTGAAACGACGCTGCCGACTACGGCGTATCGGGCGCCACTCGAGCGTGCGACCTGTAACGCGGTCGGCAAGTCGACTGTTTCATCCGCTGGCGCTTGCTGACGCCAACGTGCCAACACCGTGCGGCTGTCGATGGCCCGTAGGCCCCCGGCGCCGTCGAGGTTTGTCGACAGGAGGTCGACCATCCCCTCGCGCCAGCGATTCAGCTCGGGATCGTTGACGCTGAAGGGCAGAATCGCGATTCCGGGCCCGGCGCTTTCGGCAACTGCCAGTTGTGGGCCAACACTGCGACCCCGATCTCGCACGATGAACCATAGCGCGGCGCCGACCAACAACAGCGAGATCGTCAGCACGCCGGCGAGTAACGGCCGACTCGTTCGACGAGTCTCGCCTTTTTCGGCGGCGGATCGTGAATGCGCCCATACGAGGAGCAGGGTGACGAAGAGCCCGACGAGCAGAACCACGGACGCGCTCCGGACTACCCATTTTGGCCCGTCGAAAGCGTCAACCAATAGCCCGGTGGCCTCCAGTGTTGCCCAGCCGCCTGCCAAGTATACGACCAGGACCTGGACCAGTCGTGAGTCACTGATTTTCGACCAATCCCGTTTACCCATGGATCGCGTCCCCGATCTTTATCACGCCGCTTTCGAGGATCTCCGCCCGGAGACCGCCGCGGTGGACGAGTCCGGACCGAACGCCCGGCTGCGTAAGGCTCTCGAGGTAGTTGCACGGCTCACAGAGCTCGACGCCGCGCAACACGGCCTCGCCGACCTGGAAGGTGCGGCCCACCAGATGGTTGAGCGCAACGCCGCGCGTGGTGATGTTGCGCCGCGACTCACCGGGTCCGATTCGAACATCATAATCACACCCGAGCGCCTCGATCGCTTCGGCCTCGATCAGTGTGGCAGCGCGCTTGCCGCCCGCTTTTCCGGGCTTCACGCCGTTGTCCGTCGCATAGCGATCCGCTTCGAGCCCCTGCCCGGCCACAGCCCGAACCCCGTCGACGGCGGTCGGTGGTGCCCCCTTGGATACGACGATATGAATGGCTTCGATTCGTCCCTCAGACATCCCACTAGGATACTTGCGACGAGGCGCGGATGACAGGGTGTTCACCAGGTGGCAAGGTCGATTATCTTCCGGCGGAACGACTTTCCTGGAGGCACATGAAGTTAGGGGTTCCCAAAGAGACGCAGGCCGGCGAGCGCCGTGTAGCCGCGGTGCCAGAAACGGTGCGCAAGCTGTCCGAACGCGGCGCCGAGTTTGTCGTCGAGTCGGGTGCGGGTCTGGCCGCGGCCGTTCCCGACCAGGCATACGTCGAGGCTGGCGCGACGGTCGTCACCGACAGCGCGCCATGGGAGGCGGACGTCGTGCTCAAGGTCCGCCCGCCGACGCCCGAGGAGATCGGGCGCATGCGCTCGGGGGCGATCGTGGTCTCGTTCCTGACCGCTGAAGCGAGCCCAGAGGCCGTGCAAGCGCTGGTCGACCGTGGAGTCACTGCGCTCGCTATGGAGGCCATCCCGCGGATCGCGCGAGCACAAAAGATGGACGCCATGTCGGCGATGGCGAACATCGCCGGTTACAAGGCGGTGCTAGAAGCGGCCAACGATTTCGGTCGCTACTTCCCGCTACTGATGACAGCGGCCGGTACGGTGACACCGGCGCACGTGCTCGTCATCGGTGCCGGTGTGGCCGGGTTGTCGGCGATCGCCACCGCGCATCGGCTGGGAGCGGTGGTTCGAGCCTTCGATCCCCGACCGCCGGTGCGTGAGCAGGTGGAGTCGCTGGGCGCCAAGTTCATCGAGCTCGACCTGGAAGCGATCGAGGAGACGGCCGGCGGATACGCGGGAATGCAATCGGATGCGTTTCTCGAACGCGAGCGGGAGTTGCTGGCGAGCCACGTCGCCGACGTTGACGTCATCATCACGACGGCGGTCATTCCCGGCCAAGCGGCCCCGGTGCTCATCACCGAGGAGATGGTAGAGTCGATGGGGCATGGGTCGGTGATCGTCGATCTGGCGGCCGAACGAGGCGGCAACTGCGCCTTGACGCGTGCCGACGAGGCGGTCGAGGCCCATGGCGTCAAAATCCTCGGTTATACCGATCTGCCTTCGAGGATGGCGGATCAATCGAGCGCTCTCTACGCCCGGACGGTGATGAACCTCTTGGTTCAAGCTTGGGACGAAGACGGACCGACGATCGATCTCACCGACGAGATCGTGGGCGCGGTAGCCGTCGTTCACGCTGGCACCGATCGACGCTCGTCGCCGACCGGCGCGGCCGAACCCGAAACCCCGGTCGAGAGCGCGGCTGGAGCGGAGGCGTAATGGAGGAGTTTCTCAGCCACTTGACGGTGTTCGTGTTGGCGTGCTTCGTCGGTTGGCAGGTGATTTGGAAGGTCACGCCCGCGCTTCACACGCCTCTGATGTCGGTCTCGAACGCGATCTCGGGCATCATTCTCGTGGGCGCGATGATCACCGGTGGTGAGGCACTGCTCGATCTCCCAGGCAAGATGGGGTTGGTCGCGGTCGCGTTCGCCGCGATCAACGTTGTCGGCGGGTTCTGGGTCACCCAGCGCATGCTCGGGATGTTCCGCAAACGATGACGTCGCTGCCCGCAATCACGACGGTCGCCTACCTGGTGGCCTCGATTCTCTTCATCCTGGCTCTCAAGGGGTTGTCATCACCGGCAACCGCGCGGCGCGGAAACATGCTCGGGATCATCGGGATGCTGATCGCGGTCGGGATCACCCTCGCCCAACCACAAGTCCAGGCGTACGCGAGGATCGCGATCTTCGCCGCGATGGGCGGTGTCGTCGGCGGTGTTGTCGCCAAGAAAGTCCCGATGACCGCGATGCCCGAGACGGTCGGGCTCTTCAACTCTTTCGTTGGGTTGGCGGCCGCGCTGGTGAGCTTGGGCGCCTTCCACAAGGGCGGACACACCGGGACGATCGGCTCGATCGAGATCTTCCTCGGTGTGGTGATAGGGATGGTCACGTGGACCGGCTCGGTCGTCGCCTTTGCGAAGCTCAACGGTCGGATTCCGGGTCGCCCGATCACGTGGCCGGGTCGTCACGCGCTCAACGTTCTGATCGGTATCACGACGCTGGGCCTCGGCGCCTGGTTCGTCATCACTCACGAAGCGATGCCACTCTATTTGACGGTCATCGTGACCGGGTTGTTTGGCATCGTCTGGATTGTCGCCATCGGGGGTGCCGACATGCCGGTCGTGATCTCGATCCTCAATAGCTACTCGGGCTGGGCGTCGGTGGCGACCGGTTTCATTATCGGCAACGATCTGTTGATCATCACCGGCTCGTTGGTTGGAGCCAGCGGTTTCATCCTGTCGATCATCATGGGACGCGGGATGAATCGGTCGATCTCTTCGGTCCTGATGGGTGGCTTTGGCGAGGGCGACCTCGCGGCCGGCGATGCTGGCAACATCCAAGCCCAGGCGGCGGCCAGGGGCGTCAACATCGGCGACGTCGAAGTCGCCGCTGAGCTCATGCGCGGCGCCCGCGAAGTGATCATCATACCGGGTTACGGGTTGGCGGTCGCTCAGGCCCAGCACCCGGTACGCGAGCTGACCGAGCGTCTCGAGGCGGAGGGTGTACGCGTGCGGTTCGCGATTCATCCGGTGGCGGGAAGGATGCCTGGCCACATGAACGTGCTATTGGCGGAAGCCAACATCCCCTACGACCAGGTCCTCGAGATGGACGCGATCAATAGCGACTTCCCGGAGACCGACGTGACGCTTGTGCTCGGCGCGAACGATATCATCAACACGGATGCGCTCGATCTGCCCAGCTCACCGATCTATGGAATGCCGATCCTAGAAGCCTACAAGTCGCGCACGGTGATGGTCGTAAAGCGGAGCCTGAATCCAGGCTTCTCCGGGATCGACAACCCGCTCTTCTACCGCGAGAACACGATGATGGTGTTTGGCGACGCGCGGGCGATCGTCGACGCGATGGTCAAGGAGCTCAAGAGCGCCGCAGTCGCCTAGAGTCGTCGCGTGACGCGCACCGCGCTCCTGTTCCTGGCGACGCCAATCGCAATCGCAGGAAGCTTCCAACCGACAACAACTACTGATCCCGCGGCGGATGCGGTGGCGGTACCCATCGCGTATCGGATTGCGTCCGAAAGCCGTTTCGACGTGGTCATCGGCAAGGCCGGACTCTTTGGTGCGTTTGGGCACAAGCATCGAATTCGTGCCACTGAGTTCGAAGGGATGCTTCTGTACGATTCCGACAACACTCCTGCGTCGAGTATCGAGATCGCTCTGCAGGCCGCAGGGTTGGTCGTCGTGCCGGAAGGTGCCGACGAGAAGGATGCGCCCAAGGTCGAGCAGGCGATGCGCGAGTCGGTGCTGCCACCGAGCCGGTATCCCACGATCGAGTTTGTGTCGCGCATCGTCACCGCGATCGACGGAGGCGTTCAAGTCGTTGGAGACCTCGTGATCGCGCAGCGAACACGCCCGGTGGCGGTCAACGTCACCATAGCGCGGCGGGGCGACACGCTGACCGCAACCGGAACGTTCTCGGTCAAACAGACCGACTTCGGCATGAAGCCGTACAGCGCAGCCGGAGGCACCATCAAAGTCGCCGACGAGGTCACCTTCGACTTCGAGGCGATCGCGATTCGCGTGGTCGACGCCGAATGACGCCCGACACCTGGGGCCTGGCGCTCGCGGTTCTCGGGATCGCGATCCTGTACTCGACCGTCGGCCACGGCGGCGCATCCGGCTACCTCGCCGTGATGGCGCTGTTTGGCGTGGCCCCGCTCGTGATGCGGCCGACCGCTTTAACGCTCAACATCGTCGTCGCATCGCTGGCGGTCTTCTATTTCGCACGCGGGGGTTGGTTTTCGTGGCGTCTCTTCCTCCCGTTCGCGGTAACCTCGATCCCGGCAGCGGCGGTCGGTGGAGCGATGACGCTGGCGGATCCCGTCTATCGATGGCTCGTGGGCGGCGCGTTGGTGGTGGCCGCCTACCAGCTGGCGCGGACCGCGGGTAGCGCGGCGGAGCCGGGGGTCAAGGCGCCACTGACAGGAGTCGCGCTGCTGATCGGTGCCGGGTTGGGGTTCCTGGCCGGATTGACCGGCGTCGGAGGTGGGATTTTCCTGAGTCCGCTGTTGTTGGCCGCGGGCTGGGCGGGGGCCAAGGAAACCGCGACGGCGTCAGCCGCGTTCATCCTCGTCAACTCGATCGCAGCTCTGGCGGCGCACGCGGTCGTTGTGGGCGGTCCTCCGGTGAGCGTGTGGCTTTTGGTGGCGGTCGCCGGGGTGGGGGGTACGATCGGATCGCGGCTCGGCAGTGGTCGGTTCGGGGGCTCGACGATCCGGCGGCTTCTGGCGGTCGTCCTGCTGATGGCCGGAATGAAGTTCCTCCTGACCTAGCGCCTCGGTCCATCGGTTTCTAGCGTCCACGCCGGGAAAGCGGAATGGAGCCGACCCCAGATTCGTACCGTTAGGAAAAGCTCGACATCGGCGACAACGAGATCAGGAGGACGGGTCATGCCAAAAGCGATTTGGAACGGCGCGGTGATCGCTGAGAGCGAAGAGACGGTTGTGGTCGAGGAGAATCACTATTTCCCGCCCGACTCCGTCAACCGCGACTACCTGCAAGACAGCCAGACTCAGACGACATGCCCGTGGAAGGGCGAAGCGAGCTACTACCACGTCATGGTAAACGGTGAGCTAAACGCGGATGCCGCCTGGTACTACCCCGATCCGAAGTCAAAAGCCAGCCACATAAAGGATCACCTGGCGTTCTGGCACGGGGTGGAGGTCGAGTAGCCCCGCTGTCGCGCGGCTAGAGATCCACCGCGCACCTAAACCCGATCAAGATGTGTTTGGATACGGCCGGACGGCCGTGGCGGAACGCGCATCGACACGTTCCCGGAGCGTCGTCCCACGCGCACCCCTTGAGTACCGGGTCGCCGCTGCGCATCGACGCGTCGGTCCACTCGAAAACGTTGCCGGCCAGATCGAGCACGCCAGTTGGGGTCGCACCGTCGGGGTGATCGCGAACGGAGGCGGTACCGGTCGTGCCGGCCTGAATCCGTCCGTCGGCCCACTCGGACCCCCAGGGGAATAGGCGTGTGGTGCTGCCACGACAAGCGGCCTCCCACTCGATTTCGGTCGGTAGGCGTACTCGGTGCCCGGTGCGCTCGCCACGCCACTCGCAAAATGCCTCGGCATCAAGACGATCGACAAGCACCACCGGATGATCGGCGAGTCGCTGCGGAGGTTGTCCGTCGCGCCACAGGTATGGGCGGGCCTCGTCAAAGGGGTGCACGAGAAACCCCTGTCTCAGGTAGGCCAACGAGTCGATGCCCGGCGCGTCGCGGCCGGTGGCGGCTACGAATCCGGCGTACTCGCTCTGCGTGACCGGTGTGCGATCGATCGCGAACCGCTCGACGTCTACCTCGCGCGCTGGGGCTTCCCAGGCGTCATACCACTGTTGTTCCCGCACCACCGGAGGCGAGAGTTGGTAGCCGAGCTCGCGCTCGGCATCATCGCTCCCCACCTGGTATGCACCACCATCGATGACGGCCATGCCCGGTGGTGGGGTAGGAGTCGAGCTGCGGCTTCCGCAGCCGCAAAACAAGACCATCAGCAAGCACCCCGTGGCGCGACCGCTCACTCGCTGGTGACCTCGGCCGCGGCGGCCCGGATCGCGTCCCAAGCCGCCTGCACGTGGCGCTGTTCGGTGTGGGTCTGGCCGATCGCCAACCGCAGCACGAACCGGTCGCCCAGTCGTGTGTGGGTCAGAAAGAGTTTCCCGGAGTCGTTGACGCGATCGAGGATCGCCTGGTTGATCGCGTCGCCGCCCCGGTGGCGAAAGCACACCAGGTTTAGCGGTACCGGCGCCGCCAGCTCGAAGTCGCGATCGGCCTCGACCCAACCGGTGAACATCTTGGCCAACTCGACGTGGCGCCGAACGTGGTGCCGCAACCCCTCGACCCCGTAGTGGCGAATCACCAGCCACAGCTTGAGCGCTCGAAACCGGCGGCCAAGCGGGATGTGCCAGTCGCGGTAGTCGATCACCGCCCCCGACTCGGTGGCGCGGTTGCGCAAGTACTCGGGCAGGACGCTCAGCGTTCGGACGAGCGTCGCTCGATCCGCCACGTAGAAGAGGTCGCAGTCAAAATTGGTGAACATCCATTTGTGTGGGTTCACGCAGTAGCTATCCGCCAGCTCGACGCCGTCGTGGACGGATCGAAATTCCGGGCAGATCGCTGCTGTGCCGCTCATCGCCGCGTCGACGTGGAGCCAGATGCCGTGACGTTTGGCGATCTTGCCGATTGCGCGCACCGGATCGATGGCGCCCGACGATGTCGTTCCGACAGTGGCAGTAATGAAGCACGGTGTGAGGCCGGCGTCGAGATCGGTCTCGATCGCGCGCTCGAGCGCCGAGGCGTCCATCGCGTACTGATCGTCGACATCGACCAGCCGCAGTTGCTCGCTTCCCAGTCCAGCGATTCGAACCGCTTTCTCGACCGACGAGTGGGCTTGGGTCGAACCGTAGGCGACCAGTGATCGGTCACACCCTTTGCGATCGGTGGCGAAGTCGGTGGCCCGCTCCCGTGCCGCCAGGAGCGCGCAAAGGGTCGCGCTCGACGCCGTATCCTGGATCACGCCACCGCCCGCCGATGAAGAGTGAAATCGCTTGGGCAGCCCGAGCATGTCGAGCATCCAATCGAGAACGTGGGTCTCGAGCTCCGTGCATGCGGGGCTCGTCTCCCACGACATGCCTTGCACTGCCAACCCCGCCGAGAGGAGTTCACCCAACACCGCCGGGCCCGAACTGTTAGCTGGCCAGTAAGCAAAGAAGTTCGGCGACTGCCAGTGGGTGATCCCGGGCAGGATGATCTCCTCGAGATCGCGCAACACCGCCTCGAACGGTTCGCCCGTCTCTGGCGGTTCTGCGGGCAGCTGAGCGCGGATCTCGCCCGGCGCGACGCTTGAACGAACCGGAAACGTCTCGACTCGCTCCATGTAGTTGGCGATCCAGTCGACGACCTCGCGACCGCGACGCCGGAAGGTCTCGGGGTCCATGTGGTAGTCGTTTCGCTCGTTCAAGTCGCTGCGCCCTCGTTTGAACCACGTTCGGCGGGGTGAGCCAGACCCCAAAAAACGTGCACGCCAGACGGGAACTGGAAAAGATTGGCCAGAAGCGCGACGTTTTTGTCGTGAACCCAGCTCGATGGAGCGGCCATGCCGTCGAGTATATCCATTCCTGGAGGAGTCGCCTCGTCTTGAAGACGATGGGAAGCCCGAAGAGCGAGAGCCTGACAACCGAGGAGCTGAGGGTCGTATTTGATGCCGCGCCTGACGCCATGGTCGTGGTGGACGAACAGGGGCGGATTCGGGCTCTCAACGTCCGAGTCGAGGAACTGTTTGGGTACGAGCCCGAGGAACTCCTGGGGCGCGACATCGAGCTCCTGGTACCTGGTGAAATGCGGAGTCGGCACCGCGAAGGGCGGGCGACGTATTCCGCTGCGCCAACGGCCCGACCTATAGGCACGGGCCTAGAGCTCAGCGGCCTGCACAAAAGCGGTGCCATGATCCCGGTCGATATCTGCCTGAGTCCGGCGCAGATCGATGGGGAAGCGTTTGTCGTCGCGGCGGTGCGCGACGTGACCGAACGGAATCGGTTGCGCGAGTGGGGCGTGTCGGCGCTGAGGGCGGCCGAGGAGGAGCGCGAGAGGATCGCGCTCGAGCTTCATGACGATATGGCGCAACGGCTGGCGGCACTGATGGTCCGCCTGCGTCTCGCGCGCCAGGCTCCAGAGCTAGAGGAGCGCGAGAGCCTGATGGACGAGATGCGTGGCGAGATCCAGGAGTGCGCGGAGGCGGTGCGACGAATCGCGCGCGGTTTGCGCCCCCCGGCGTTGGACGAAGTCGGCGTAGTGGCAGCGATCCAATCACACGTGCGCTCGCTGCGTGACTCTGGCGAGCTGACGTTAGAGGTGCAGGTCGAACGAGGTCCGATTGTCCCACGCCTGAATCGCGACACCGAGCTGGCGCTATACCGAGTGGTGCAGGAAGCCCTCGCCAACGCCATGCGGCACTCTCAGGCGGCGGCCGTGGTCGTTCGCATCCGCACCGGTCCGGCAGGGATCTCGGCCATGATCGAGGACGACGGCCTGGGGTTTGACCCGGCCCAGGTCGGACTCCGGGGACTCGGGATCGTCGGGATGCGGGAGCGCGCCAGGAATGCCGGCGGCGAGCTGGCGATCGATAGCCATCCAGGCGCAGGGACGAGAGTTCGGGTGGCGATACCATCGATCGGATCTGGAGGTGACGGTGACGAAGCGGATTAAGGTCCTACTCGCCGACGATCACGCGATCCTCCGGGCGGGCCTCGAGTCGCTGCTCTCGGCGGAACCGGACATCGAGATCGTCGGTCACGCATCGACCGGCGACGAAGCCGTCACGGGAGCGCAGACCTTGCACCCGAACGTCGTCGTGATGGACTTGTCGATGCCCGGCTCAGGAGGCCTCGAAGCCACCCGTCGGATCGCCGCACTCGAGCTCGATACGAAAGTGCTCGTGTTGACGATGCACGCCGAAGAGGATCACCTGGTGCCGGTTCTCGAGGCCGGGGCGAACGGTTATCTGACCAAGACCAGCGCCGATCAAGATCTGGTCAAGGCGATTCGCGTCGTGTCGCGGGGCGAGGTTTTTCTGCCGCCCAGCGCGACCAGTCGTCTGCTGCGTGAATACAAGATGGCGTCGGAAGGCGAGCCTGGGGCGTTGGACCGACTTACGCTTCGCGAGCAGGAGGTCCTGGCGCTGACCGCTGAGGGGTACAGCTCACGGGAGATCGGCGAAAAGCTCTTTATCTCACCCAAGACGGTGGACACCTACCGATCCCGGATCATGGAGAAGCTCAAACTCTCGCATCGGTCGGAGCTGGTGCGATTCGCGCTCCGCGTGGGGTTGTTGAAGAACCTCTAGCCCACCCCACCCTAATGTGCGGACTTTCCCCACCCAGAGTTGCGGCGCCCCCCGACAGACAAGCCGGCTGAGTCCCAGTACCATCGGGTATATGATCAGCGTTCTTCTCGTGGACGATCACGCCGTCCTGCGGGCGGGGCTTCGTTCGCTGCTGGATGCCGAGACGGACATCGAAGTGGTCGGCGAAGCTTCCTGCGGGGAAGAGGCGATTGACGTCGTTCGAGAGCGCGAGCCCAACGTGGTCGTCATGGATCTGTCGATGCCCGGCATCGGTGGTCTGGAGGCGACGCGCAGGATCCGCGCGCTAGACGGCGATAGCAGAGTGATAGTGCTCACAATGCACTCCGAACAGGAGCACCTCGGTCCCGTGATAGAGGCCGGAGCGAGCGGCTATCTCACCAAGACCAGGGCCGAGCCGATCGAGAGCTGGTCGAGGGACTGCGGGTGGTGGCACAGGGAGGTGCCTACATGCCGCCTGAAGCAAGTACATACATCGTGGATCGATACGTGCGCCGGGCTGAACAGCCGGCGGTGAGCGAGCTAAAGCGACTGAGCCGCCGGGAGCGGGAAGTCCTCACTCTGACGGCTGAGGGGTTCACCGCTGTCGAGATCGGTGGTCGGTTGGGGGTTTCCCCAAAGACGGTTGACACCTATCGGTCGCGGGTGATGCGGAAACTAGAGATCGCGCATCGCTCTGAGCTGGTGCGTTTCGCTCTCCGGACTGGTCTACTGACGACCCACTGAGTAGTCTGTGGGGAAATTCCCCACAAATAGGGCCCGTGTTTCTCTACGTCCCTATCCAGGGCTCACCCGACAGACACCCACCCGTGGTCTAGCTAGGATACCAACCGATATGCGAAAACAGACGAGAACACTCGGCGGTCCAGTGCTCCTGCTCATCTGGATCTTATCCCTCGTGGCGTGCGGCACGGCTGAAACGGACGAGCAACCCAGCCCATCGGCTGGGGACTCGGCCGCGGTGGCGGAGACCGCGGGTGTGCCTGTCCGCGCGCCAGAGGGACCGATCGACGAGGAGTTGGCCTCCAGGGGGGCGCAACTGTTCAAGGAGCGCGGCTGTGTGGCGTGCCACACGATCGGCGGTGGTCGACTGGTCGGACCTGACCTGGCGGGCGTTACCGACCGCCGTGAGTTCGAGTGGTTCTACCACATGGTTATGCACCCTGACTCGATGATTCAGAATGATCCCGAGGCGCGGCAGCTCTTCGCAGAGTACGCGACCCCGATGACGAACATGAACGTTGCTCAGGACGATATCGTGCCGTTATGGGAGCACGTCCGATTGGAATCGTCCAAAAGCGCGGAAGGAGACAGCCAATGAAGCGGATCGGTAGTCGGTTTCACCCCGCACTCGCTCTCGTCGCGGTGGCCTTTGTGGGCCTGACCGCGTGTCGTGCTGGTGTTGACACAGCGTCCGTGGGCGGTGTCGCCGAGGCCCGCGAGCTGAGCGAGGCCGATGTGTTGGCTGCCGCCAAGACGTACGTCCCGACTGGGCGGATGGATGAGTACCTCATGTTCTCGTCGGGTGGACACTCGGGTCAGGTGTTGGTCATCGGGATCCCGTCGATGCGGCTCCTGAAGGTCATCGGCGTGTTCACACCCGAGCCGTGGCAGGGGTACGGCTACGGAGCCGAGGAACACACCGAGCTCATGGCGTCGGGTGAGATGGCGGGCCATGAGATCAAGTGGGGCGATACGCACCATCCGGCGCTGTCTGAAACGGACGGCGACTACGACGGGCAGTTCCTGTTCATAAACGACAAGGCCAATCCGCGAATCGCGGTGATCGATCTCCGCGACATGGAAACCAAACAGATCGTAACCGACCCGCTGATGGGCTCCAACCACGGTGGGGCGTTCGTCACCCCGAATACCGAGTACGTGATCGAGGCCGCGCAGTACGCGGCGCCGCTCGACGGCAGCTACGCCAGTCTGGACGAGTACAAGGACAAATACCGAGGTGCGGTCACGCTCTTCAAGTTCGATCGCGAGCTCGGCCGGATCGATGTCGATCAATCGTTCTCGATCGAGTTGCCGCCGTACTGGCAAGATCTGTCCGATGCGGGCAAGGGTCCGTCGGCTGGCTGGATGTTCCTGAACTCGTTCAACACCGAGATGGCGACCGGTGGGATCGAGTCCGGCAATCCGCCATTCGAAGCGGGGGCGTCACAGAACGATATGGATTACCTCGCCATTATCAACTGGGAGCAGGCCGCTGTGGTGGCCGCTCAGCCGGGCAAGACGGTGACGATCCAGGGGCGCCGCGTGATCCCGATGGCGACCGCCGTATCCGAGGGGTTGCTGTACTTCGTTCCCGAGCCCAAGAGCCCGCACGGGATCGACGTCACACCGGACGGCACGAAGATGATCGTGAGCGGCAAGCTGGATCCGCACGCCACCGTCTATTCGTGGGAGAAGATCCAGGCTGCCATCGCCAACAGTCAGTTCTCGGGCGAAGACGACTACGGAGTCCCGATCCTCGACTTCGACGCTGTCGTCGAAGGCCAGCTGGAGCTGGGGCTCGGGCCTCTCCACACCCAATACGCCCCCGACGGGATCGCCTTCACGAGTCTGTTCCTCGAGTCGGCGGTCGCCAAGTGGAACTACGAGACACTCGAGCTGCTCGGGAAACAGGCTGTCCACTACAACGTCGGACACATCGCGACAGCGGAGGGTGACACCAAGTCCCCCGACGGCGGCTACCTCGTGTCACTCAATAAGTGGGCTATCGATCGTTTTCAGCCGGTCGGGCCGTTGCACCCGCAGAACTTCCAACTGATCGATATCAGTGGACCGGAGATGTCCCTGCTCTACGATTCGCCGATCGGCATCGGTGAACCGCACTACGCACAGATCATCAAGGCCGACAAGCTCAATGTCTGGACCACTTATCCGGAGGTCGGCTGGGATCCGATGACGATGTCGAAGGTGGACGGGGCGCCGGCGGCGGGTGATGAGCGGATCGAGCGCCGGGGGAACGAGGTGCACGTGTTCATGACCGCTATTCGTAGCCACTTCACACCCGAGCACATCAACGTGAACAGGGGTGACGAGGTGGTGCTGCACGTGACCAACATCGAGCTCGCTCAGGATGCGACGCACGGATTCGCGATCGATAAGTACAACGTGAACCTGAGCCTCGAACCGGGGGAGACACAGACCGTCCGTTTTGTTGCCGATCGCGCCGGTGTTTTCCCCTTCTACTGCACCGAGTTTTGCTCCGCGCTTCACCTCGAGATGGCAGGGTACCTGCTGGTGAAGTAAGAAGGGAGGAGTTTGAGATGCTAATCGAGAACTTGATTACACGTTCCGTGGCCACCGTCGTCGGCGATGACACGGTGGCCGATGCGGGCCAGATCATGAAGGACCGGGACGTTGGCTCCGTAGTGGTCGTGGAAGGCAAAGAGGTGGTTGGGATTCTGACCGATCGCGACATCGTGCTGCGTATCGCTACCGACGGGCATGGTTCATTGGTCGCGCCGGTATCATCGATCATGACGCGTATGCCACTTTGCTTGCCGGCCAGTATCGACGTCGAACAATGCTTGGAGCGCATGGAAGCACACGGCGTCCGGCGTGTACCGATCCTCAACGATGAGAATGAGCTTATCGGCGTCGTCTCGCTGGATGACATCCTGATCCATCTGGGGAGGGTTCTTGGTGTGGCCTCGGCGCTCGTTCGCGCCGAGGTCGCGGGTGTGGTTTGAGGGGTCTGACGGAATTTTTCCAGGGCGACATTTCGCGCGCCAGCCGGGTGGCGCTATTGGTGGTGGCGCTGGCACTGATCCCGTGTCTCTTTCTGCCGGTGTGGAACATCGGGCTCAAGGCACCACAGTACCCGCAAGGGCTGGAGCTGAAGATCTACTCGCACCAGATGGCCGGCGACCTGCACGAGATCAACATCCTGAATCATTACATCGGGATGGCCGAGATCGAGCCGGATGAGTTCCGCGAGTTCATCTTTATCCCGTTCTTCATCCTCAGGTTTCTAGGGTTCGCGATCTTGGCAGCGCTAGTGGCGCAGATGTCGATCGCCGCCATTGGCTACATCGACTTCGCAGTGTTTGGCGCGGTCATGATGTTCGATTTTCAGACCTGGTTGACGCGGTTCGGTCAGGGGCTCGCGTCAAGTGCGCCGCTCACAATTGAACCGTTCACGCCGAAGTTTTTCGGCGTCACGAGTATCGGACAGTTCGAGGTCACCAGCTATCCGGCCGCCGGCGGCATGATCATGTTGATCGCCGGGGCGCTAGGCCCAGCCATCTTGATCTACGAGCTGTTACGGCGGCGACGCGCGGCGAATTGAGGATCGCCTGCACGCGTACGCTGTTGTTTGTTCTTCTGTGGCCGACTCTTCTGCCGGCTAGCCAGGAGCTTCGGGTCGGGCCGCAGGCCCCCTTCCCGACGATCACCGAGGCCCTGCACGTCGCTAGCCCCGGCGATACGGTCCGCGTCGCCGCTGGTCACTATCGGGAGCGGCTAGTCATCAACCGTTCGATCGTGCTGATCGGCGAGGGGTGGCCGATCGTCGACGGTGGCGGCCACGGCCACGTGATCGAGGCCCTGGCGCCGATCGCAATCTCGGGCTTCGTCATCCGGAGCTCAGGCGACGCCGTCGATCGAGAAGACTCAGGTCTCATGGTGCGCGCCGGACCGTCGAGTATCGTGAACAACCGGCTCGATGACGTACTGTACGGCGTCTACGTCAAACAAGCTCCGGGGTCACTAGTCGCCGATAACCGAGTCGTGGGCAAACCGCTCGCCCTGGCCCGGCGCGGAGATGGCATTCGTCTTTGGTACAGTGCCGGGACCCGGGTTCTCGACAATGAAGTGCGCCAGGCTCGAGACGTAGTGGTCTACTTCTCTGATAGCCTATCGATGCGCGGCAATCGAGTCATCGACGGTCGCTACGGTCTCCACTACATGTACAGCAACCACAGCTTGGTCGAGGATAACTGGTTGGCCGGCAACCAGGTGGGGGCGTTCCTCATGTACTCGACGCATCTCGAACTGAGCGGGAACGTCTTCGCCGGGGCTCGAGGAGCGACTGGGATGGGGCTCGGACTCAAAGACGCCGATCACGTTTCGGTCACTAACAACTTAATGCTGAGGAACGCGATCGGCGTTCACCTCGACAACTCACCGCGGAGCGCAGAAATGTCCAACGAGTTTCGGGACAATGCCTTCGCGTACAACGGAACGGCCGTGCGATTGCTACCCGCGGTGGCGAATAATCGCTTTGTCGACAACGCGTTCTCTGCTAACGGTCGTCCGGTTGGAGTTGCAGGAGGCGCGGGTAGGGAACAGGTCGCGCAGAACCGGTGGGCGCAGAACTACTGGGGTGATTACGTCGGTTTCGACGAGGACGGGGACGGCATCGGAGACACTCCGTTCTTGCATGTCCGTTTCTCGGACGAGCTACTGAGCAGACATCCAGACTTGCGCTTCTTTTCCGGTAGTCCAGCGCTGTCGATGCTCGACCAAATGGTGCGGTTTTTCCCCCTTCTCCGACCGATCCCGATGGTAGTGGACAGCACGCCGAGACTGGTCGCATCCGCGCTCGATCCGTGGCGAGCGTCGATGGCCCGACAGCCCGTCAGCATCGGTCGGCAAGACGCGGCTGGTGGCCGCTGGAGCGTGGTGTTGGCGGCCATGACGGTTAGTGCCATGTTGCTGACATGGGGTGTCATCGCGGATCGAGGTCGTGACCAATGATCCAGGCCAGCCGACTGACCGTGCGGTACGGAAAGCACACGATTCTGAACGCGATCGATCTCGAGATCGCGACCGGGGAACGCATCGCCGTTCTGGGCGCCAACGGCGCCGGGAAGACAACGCTGCTCAAGTGCATGCTTGGGCTCGTCGACTTCGAAGGTCGACTCGCCATTGATGGTCTGGACGTCAGGTCGCGTGGCCGCACGGTTCGGGGGCATCTGGCTTACGTCCCCCAGATGCCCCCGATCTTCGATCTGTCCCTGGGTGCTTTCCTGGATTTGTTTGGCGCTATTCGAGCCATCGAATCGGCCAGCGTCGCGTCGCGGCTGTCGGATCTTGGGCTCGCCTTGGATATCTATGGTGAAAAGGCGATGCGACAGCTCTCGGGTGGGATGTTGCAGAAGGGGTATCTGGCTCTCGCGCTCGCGGCAGATGCCCCTGTGCTGTTGCTGGATGAGCCGACGGCTGGTCTCGACCCGGGCTCTAGGCGGGAGTTCATCGAACACCTGCAGGACGTCAATGGGGATCGTGGCATGGTGCTGGCCACGCATCGCCTGGAAGAGGCGGAATCGATCGCCGACCGATTGATCATCCTGCATCGTGGCGGGATCGTCTTCGATGGTCCACTGGGCGAATCTAACGGCACCGACGTCCGTGGCGGGACCGGCGGCCTGGCGCTGGAGCAAATCGTCAAGCGCTTCTTGACGATCGCCGATCAACCGAGGGTCGACCAATGATCCGGCCACTCGTGCGCCGAGAGATCCGGGACGCGGTACACCGCTACTGGTTCGTGGTCAACGCGGCGGTGTTCGCGAGCGCCGGACTACTGCTCATGCTGTTCGGTCAGTCTGATGCGATGGTGTTGGGGTATCGAGGGTTCGCTCGTTCAATGGCTGGCCTGATGCATCTTGCACTGGTGTTCGTCCCGCTGATGGCGATCATTCCCGCGGTCGTCGCGATCTCCGGTGAGCGCGAGACCGGAACGCTGGACTACATCCTGGCGCAGCCAGTGACCGCGTCACAGGTGTTCGCAAGCAAGTGGCTGGGGGTCACGGTCGCCGTATTGGTTTCGGTGCTGATCGGGCTCGGGATCACCGGGGTGGTAGCCCTGCTGCGAGGTGTCCCGGGCGTGTTGATCTTCGGTCTGATGGCGTTGACGTTGCTTCTTGCAGCGGCTTTTGTGTCGATCGGTCTGCTGGTTTCGTCGTTCACCGCATCACGAACACGCGCGACCAGCATCGGTCTGACCGCGTGGTTGATGCTCCTGGGCCTGGGCACGCTCGGCATCATGAGCTCATTCGTGCAATGGGGACTGCAACCGTTGCTGCTTCAGGCGTGGGCAGTCGTCAATCCGATAGAGGCGTATCGACTCGCGGGGGTCACGATCCTGGATCCCGGGGGGACATCGCTCGGCGCGGTCGGCCAGGCGTTGATCGAGCGGTTTGGCCAGACGGGGGTGGTGGCGCTAGCCGCAACCTCGATGATCAGCTGGTGTGTCGGCGGGCTGGCGCTCGGAAAGAAGTTGTTCTCAGCACGAGCCTCATGAGCCGCGCAGCACGGCTTGAAAGGCGAGCATCGCCAGGATCGACAACGCGACGCTGATCACCACTGAGATTTTCGGCGCGTCCTCGAGTGCGTCGGGAACGAGCTCGGCGATCACCATCCAGATCATCGCTCCGCCGGCAAACCCAAGCCCGTATGGTAGAATAGGCCGAAACGTCTCGACGAACAGGAACGCAGGTACCGCCAGAAGTGGCTGCGGCAGGCTCGAGAACACGCTCCAGGCCGCCGCCCGTGACACGGATTCGCCGCGCGGGACCAAGACCAGACTGATCGCCAATCCCTCGGGAATGTTGTGAACGGCGATCGCCACCGTGATGAAGACGCCCAGTGCGGCTCCACCACCAAACGACACCCCCAGTCCGACACCTTCGGTCACCGAGTGGAGGGTCATGACGCCGACGATCAACAATGCCTTGCGGGCGTCGACTCCCTGCAACTTGCCGATCCGGAGTCCGTGATCGTCCGCAAGCCAGCGCCCGGTTAGCAGGATGAACCCGACGCCAAACGCGGCTCCCGCCAAGACCTGCGACACACCGTATGCGACGCCCTCGCGGAAAAGGCCGGCGCTGGCTGCCAGCATGAGGCCCGCAGCGATCGCATTGGAAATCCCGAGCCAGGCCCGCGCCGGCCGGCGCACGAGCGCGAACGGGAGCGCTCCGAGACCGGTCGCCAATGCGGTCGCGAGCGCGTAGAGGAATACAGTCAGGACGCTGATCGACACTTAGCGTCCAAATATACCGTTGCCTGCCCTTTACTCGTGGATCGAGAGTCGCAGCAGCGTCTGTCCCTGCGCCGTGGCCACTCGAAGCGCCTCGTCCGGGCCCTTGTTTGATGTCAGCCGATCGATCTCGATAACGCCGCGGATAACGTGGGTCATGTGTTGTCCCGGATCGACAAAGCCCCCAAACATGATCTCGACTTCGTCGTTGGAGTGATCGTAGGACACGCCACGCAGCTGCCAGGTGAGGATCTCCTGGGCCCCGAGGTCAGCCTCAGCGATCTCCAGGGTCGTCATCCGTCCTGCATTGCGCTCGGTGAAGCTCTCGAGCTCCTTCGCCCATTGTGGCCGTGCAAGCGTTTTCGTGGCACTGCCTGTCATGAGGCGACCTCCGCCGGGGTCTTTTGCGATGCTGCGATGTCGATCAGCTGGCGTCCAAATGGCTTTAGCGTCAACACCGGGCACACCGCCCGACGGACAACTTTTTCGGCGACGCTGCCGATAAGCAATCGGTTGATGCCACTGAGCCCGCTCGTCGGGAGCACGATGAAGTCGATGTCGTTCTCTTCTGCAAATCCAGCGATGTCAAGCGCGGCCCGACCATTGACCACATGGGCTTCCATCAGCACATCGGGTCCACCTGCGCCGCGGAACATCATCTTTAGGCGTTCCTCGGACTTGCGCCGAATCTCGGGCTCTTGCAAGAACAACGCAGTACCGGCAGCGAGGTAGAAGTCGGGCAGCACGACGTCCTCGATGACGTGCAGGAGCAGGATCTTGGCGCCGTGCGCCTCCGCGATCGCCTTGGCGTAGCGGACGGCGTTGTGCGACCAGTCCGAGAAGTCTACCGGCACGAGGATACGCGACGGCGGTGCTTCTCCCGTTTCGCGTTCGTGCATCGGCACGACGAGCACCGGACACGGCGCGTCACGTAACACGTTTTCGGCCACGCTCCCGACGAAGAGCCCATACAACCCGGTTCTTCCATGCGTGCCCATGACGATCAGATCGATCGACTCTTCGGTCACGTACTGCGCGATCTGTTTCGCCGCCGGGCCCCCGAAACGGAGCTCCAGCTTGGTCTTGAACTCGAGGGGCTCGTATTGCTCGAGGTGATCCGTGAGGGCCACCCTTGCTCGCTCCTCCTTGTTTTTGACGGATCCCGGCTCGGTGTCCGCAACGACATTAAAAACGTGCAGTTCAGCACCGTATCGCTCGCACCACAGCACCGCTTGTCGCATTCCGTGCTCAGCGCACACCGAGAGATCCGTTGGCACTAGAATCCTCTTGATCTCGAGCATGGATCTCCTCCCTCCTCATCGTGCATGTGGTCGAGCATGAGCTTCAGTAGGTCGCGACCAGCGACGACACCCACCGGTTGGTTGCCTCGCACAACGGGCACGTGGCCAATGTTGTGCCTAAGCATGAGTTCGAGGACGCGGTCGATCGGATCGTTCTCGTCGACGGTGTAGGCAGGACTGCGCATGATGCCCCGCGCCAGCATCGAACCGGCCTCGGCATATGCCTGCTCCGCGCCTTCACTGCTGAGCCAATGCCCGAAGAGCTGGGGTAGCTCCAGCGTGGAGAACGGCACCCGCGCCATACGGGCACAGAAGTCACGTGCGGAGACAATGCCTTTCAGCTCTCCGTCGGCATCGACGACGAGCACGCACCCAATCCTCTCGTCTAGCATGAGACGAGCAGTCTCTTTGAGACTGGTTCCGCCGCGCACGGTCACTGCCGGTGCGTTCATCACATCTTTGACGCAGACCTGTGTGACCCGCTGGGGCATCGATCTCACTCCTCGGACTCTCGGACCAGTTCTGCCTGTCGACAATCGGGCATCGACACTCTCCCATCAAGATTGTAGAAACCAAGCCTTTCGCTGTCTGTCGGGAGTCGTCCGCATGGCTTGTCGGGACTTTCTCTACAGGGTCGAAAAAGGGTCCTACGAGAACAGCCGCGGCACGATTGCGTAGCCGATTCCAGTAACTACGGCTACAAAGACCAAGTCCAGCAGAGCCCCCGCGCGGACGAGCTGGGGGACGGTCACGCGACCGGTGCTATAGACGATGGCGTTAGGCGGTGTGGCGACCGGCAACATGTAGCCGCCGCTGGCAGCCAGCCCGGCCGGGATGACGATGTGCAACGGTTCAACCCCGATCGAGATCGCCAGCGCACCGACAACTGGAAGAAACGCCGCTGCTGTCGCGGTGTTGCTGGCGAGCTCGCTGAACAAGATTGCGCTGACAATTACCAACAGCAGAATCGCAGCGATGGGCCACCCACCAAGTGCCGCGAAGCTGTCCGCCAGCCAAGCCGCCAAGCCGCTACGATCAATCGCCGAGGCCAAGCTGAGCCCGCCGCCAAACAGCAACAGCACGCCCCACGGTAACCGTTGAGCCCACGTCCAGTTCAGTAAGAACTCTCCTCGTTTCAGGTCGCCCGGTACGGTAAACAACGCTAACCCGACGATGACTGCGATACCGGCATCAGTGATTCCTGGCACCCACTGTTGGAGGAGCGGGCGTGTGACCCAGGCTGCAGCGGCAAGCGCAAAGACGATCGCCACTCGGCGCTCGCCCGCTGAGATCAACCCCAACCGGGCGATTTCGCACTCGACCAACTCATCGCCGCCCGGCAGCTCAGTGCGTCCAACCCGAAACGCGAGTCGTGTCAGGATCACGTAGATCAATGGCAGCCCAACCGCCACCATCGGTAATCCCACCAGCAGCCAGCGCGCGAAACCGATCCTGATCCCATACGTCTCCTCGATGAACGCGGCTGTCAGAGCGTTGGGCGGGGTGCCGATCAACGTTCCGATACCGCCGACGCTCGCGGCGAACGCAATCGCTAGCAGCAAGGCGGGCGCGAAATCCGCGCTTGGCGAGTCGTCGCCCGCGTCGCCAGGAGCTTCGCGGCTGAGTCCCAATACCGACAGTCCGATCGGTAGGAGCAGCAACGTCGTCGCGGTGTTGCTGATCCACATGCTGAGAAACGCCGCACTGACCATGAACCCGGCGATGATGCGTCGTGGTCGAGTGCCGATCGCGTGAATGATGTGCAGTGCTATCCGACGGTGGAGCGCCCATCGCTCCATTGCCAAAGCCAGGAAGAAACCGCCCATGAACAGGAAGATGATCGGATGAGCAAACGGGGCCGCCGCGTCGCGGATCGATGTCACTTCAAAGAGCGGCAACAGTGCCAACGGCAAGAGTCCGGTCGCCGGGAGCGGAATCGCTTCGGTGACCCACCAAATCGCCATGAGGGCAGCTACCGCCGCCGTCCGCCATCCGGCCGCGCTCAGGCCAGCCGGTGCCGGTAACAGGATGAGCGCCACGAATATGATCGGTCCGAGGACGAGCCCGAGGCGGCCGCGCCGGTCCAGACTCGGATCAAACGCTGCAACTGATCGGTTGTCGTTGCTCATCGTGCTTGTAAGGTGGGGATTGTGTGGCCGCAGTCAAACCCGCGGAGGCAAAAAAAGTGCGCCCCGCTCGAAAGCGGGGCGCACAACCGACTAGTCAGCTAACGACGTTGGCGAAACGTCCGGCCTCTTTTCCCTTTCAGCGGCTCAACACAACGGTGCTGTCCGATCGCGTCCTGGCCGGGACGCTTGATCTGGGTTGCCGGTTCGGGCGGCCGCGAAGCCCGCCTACGCCGATGTTCTCTATTCCTTATACGACGTTATAGAACGTCTGTCAAACGTAAATGTTTGTAAGGAAAAGAACGGTCTACTCGCCAGCTGGCTTGGTTACGTTCGTAGCCTGCGGCCCCTTAGGTCCGTCGGTGACCTCGAACTCGACCCGATCATTTTCGGCGAGGCTCTTGAAGCCGTCAGCCTGGATGGCAGAGAAGTGAACGAAAACGTCTGGGCCGTTCTCCTGTTGGATGAACCCAAAACCCTTCGCGTCGTTGAACCACTTCACGGTACCTGTGAGTCTTTCACTCATTGTGCTTTGTACTCCTTGCATTGCTTTTGTTACTCCTTGTTGCTACTGCAGGGTTAACACTACTCGGCTCGCGCCGGTCTCGAAGGGTCCACTGGGTCATCTCGCACAAAAAAAACGCCGCGCCTCTGGTTGTTCTCGAGACCGGCGTCTGACGAATGTCTGTTTTTCGTGCAGTCGATCCCTGTTCGGTAGAGCCCTTTGAGCGCAGATAGTCTCGCACGGATAGGGGCGGTTGTCAAGTGTTTTTTTGTAGTTTCGGGGCATGTCCGAGGGAAACGGCTCTGGACCCGAGATCGATCTGGCCGAGGTCGACGCCTTTGCGGAGGCCGCTCACCAGGGCCAGGAGCGCACCTCGGGGCTCCCATACATTACCCACCCACGGGCGGTTAGGAGGATCCTCGACGACGAGTTTCCCGAGCCGGTCGATGACAGGACACTCGCGATCGCCCTGCTCCACGATGTCCTCGAGGATTGCGAAGTGCACCCGACGGTCCTGCTCGAGCGTTACGGAGTAGAGGTCCAAGAGGGTGTGACGCTTCTTTCGGTGAACATTCTGGCACTCGGCATTGAGCGCAGTGCAAACGTGTACTGGTCGGGGATTCGTAATGGTCCTCGCGCGGTGCGGCTCGTCAAGGCAGCCGATCGACTTCACAATATGCGGGAAGCGTTGAGTGACGGTCACGAGCGGTTTCAACGCAAGTACCTAGACGAAACACCACGCGAGCTGATCCCGGTTCTCGAGGACGCTGGCGAGACGTGGTTCGCAGAGCGGTTGAGAGTCGTGACGGACGAGCTCAAACATGCGCTCGGGTAGCCGAATCGTGCTCCTGTTCGCGGCGTTTGCCGCATTAGCGGCGGGGTTGTTCCAAGCCTACAGCCGTCGCGCGCTCGACACGCGTGAGGTCGCAACCCCGGTGACCGCAGCGCGCGCATTCGTGACTGGTGATAATACCGTGGTCGGTTTGTTGGGGGGTGTCCGGTATCTCGATCCGGAACGTGTCGAAGCGGCTGGGCCGTCGATGCGCGCGCTGGTGGCTTCGGTAGTAGGGGCTCGGGACAGCGGACGGCTCTACGCCGACGTCGAGTTTGACGATCAGCAATGGGCGGTCCAGCGCGCCGTATTCGTGATGTCGGACGGCACGCGACTGCCGCTGACCGGGGATGCTCGTCCGACACTC
>JBDGYV010000038.1:0-20833 GCA_039588915.1 Gemmatimonadota bacterium | reverse complement strand
CGTTTTCGGTCGCCAGCGGTACCTGACCGGCGACGACAGCCGCAACAACTGGTTCCTGGCATTGATCACGATGGGTGAGGGGTGGCACAACAACCATCACTATTACCAGGTCGCGACTCGTCAGGGTTGGCGGTGGTGGGAGATCGATGTCACGTACTACATCCTCAAGCTCTTGTCGTGGGTGGGTCTGGTGCGGGATTTGAAAGGACCCCCAAGCGACGTGCTCGAAGGCGAGCGCCGGCTCCCGCGCCGGGCGATCGAGCAGGTCGCGCACGAATTGGCGGCGACGTTCCCGATCGAACGCATCGCGGAGCAGGTGCGCGCTACCTGGTCGCAGCGGCCAGGCTTGGAGGAGATCGCGGCCACGGCGCCGAAGGCCAAAGCGAGACTCGAGTCGTTGCTCAAGGACGTATCGGTTCCGCACCCACAGCTCCCCTCGGTCGACGATATTCGTCGTCGAGCTCGGTCGATGGCGCCCTGTACGCCATCGCTCGAAGAAGTCGCTGAGCGGGCCCGGGAGGTTGTGATCGAGGCGGTTTCGGCCCGCTTGATCTCCGAGCTTCAACCCTCCACCGCGTAGCGAGTCAACATGGATTGGTCGTTCACCGACGAGCAGAAGGAGCTTCGTCGTACCGCGAAGCGCTTCGTCGATGAGGAGCTGCGGCCGGTCGCCGATCAAATCGATAAAGAACACGCCATTCCCGAACACATCATCAAGATGATGAGTGAACTCGGGTTTCTCGGTGTCGCCTTTCCGCCCGAGTACGATGGCGTCGGAATGGGCGAGCTCGGATACGTCGTCCTCCAAGAGGAGATCAGCCGCGCCTGCGCTTCGACTGCCACGTTCATCGGCGCTCATCAGTCGATCGGTGCGATGACGATCTACAAGTTCGGAACGGAAGCGCAAAAGAAGAAGTACCTGCCGTTTCTCGCGCGTGGGGAGACGATCGGCGCTTACGCTCTCACCGAACCCGAGTCCGGATCCGACGCGATGGGGATGAAAACGACGGCGGTTCTCAAAGGCGACAAGTATATCGTCAATGGCACGAAGATCTGGATCACCAACGGTGGGTTGGCGGATGTGGTGGCGATGTTCTGTAACGTCGACGGCGAGACCGAGGATGACTCGGGACCGGCGGCGTTCATTGTTGAGCGGTCGTTCCCCGGGTATTCCGTAGGCAAGATCGAAGAGAAGATGGGAATCCGGGGTTCCAACACGTGTGAGCTGATCTTTGAAGACATGGAGGTGCCGGCCGAGAACCTCGTCGGCAAGATCGGCCAAGGGGCGCACATCGCGTTCGGCGTTCTCGACATCGGGCGATTGGGGCTGGCTGCGGCGACGTTGGGCGCGGCCAAAGACGCCATTGACCGGTGCGTCCAATACGCGGGCGAGCGGCACGCTTTCGGACAGCCGATCGGGAAGTTCCAGGCGGTTCAGTTCATGATCGCGGAGATGGCTGGCGACACATACGCGATGGAGAACATGGTTTACCGAACCGCGTGGATGTGCGATCAGGGGATGCGGTTCAGCCGAGAGTCGGCGATCTGCAAGTACTTCTGTTCGGAAGGTCTCGACCGGATCGTCGACAAGGCGGTCCAGATCCATGGAGGAATGGGTTACTCCGCCGAAATGTGGCCCGAACGCTTCTATCGTGACTCGCGGATTAACCGGATTTTCGAGGGTACCAACGAAATACAGCGCGTCGTTATCGCGCGTGACGTGCTGAAGAACGGCGGCTACTGAGGCCGGTGTACCGCAACTCTTTGGCTCGGATCGCGCTGCTGTTCGGGATCGCCATGGGGGTCGGGTGTCGTGACGAGGAGCCGCCGATGCCACGCGCGCTAGGTGGCGAGCTTCGGATGAGCGCGGACTCGACCGCGATTCTGCTCGGTGCCGACGTGCTTTTCGATGGCGATCGGCCTGGCGTCGGAGCGGGCGACACGCCGGTCCGCTTCACTCGCGTCGCCGTCTCGCCCGACTCATCACACATCGTGTTTGCTACCGTCGCTGGTCGACTCGGGGTCTGGTCGCGCCTGTCTCAATCGGCGCGAGAGATCGCGACGTTCGAGGACGGCCGGCTCGACAGTTTGGCGTGGGCGCCCGCTGGACCGTTTCTGGCCTACCAAGTGACCGATGAGGATGGGCGTGTGCGCACCGGGGTCTATAGCGCCCGTTCGGGAAGGAGAGCTCCTCACCCCGTCGCCGGGTGGCTCAATCGTCACGGCCAAAGCACCGTGTTAAGCGAATGGGTGGACCATCAACGATTGAAGCTGCGAGTCGCGCCGAGCCAAGATTCGCAGGACGGCCTGGACTATCTGTGGGATCCGGTCAACGCGATATTTGCGGTCGAGACGCACCTCGAGCTGCTGGCCGAGAGTGCGCCACCGGGAGCGCGGCTCGAACGCGGCGGTGTGTTCTCGATCGATCTGCTGGGCGATGCTACACCCGAGTCGGTGGCGTTGTACCGGTCGGCGGAAGGCGTGCCCTCGGCGTTGCTGCTCGAACAGCGCGTGGACGGATACCGGGTGCGATCCACCGAACCGTTGCTGGACCTCGAGGTGCTCGGCTTCGACGCATGGGAGAACGTTTCGGGCGGCGCGGGCTTGCGGCGGGTTTCCGAGCTCGGTGGTCGTCCGGTGCTGTTGCTGACGTTTCCTTCGTCGCAGCCGCCGCTGAGCGCGATCGGCCTATTCGGAGTGGGCGCTGATGGACAGCTGGCGGCGATCGAAGCAGTGACGCACAGCGGCCCGCAGCCGGCGTTTTTCTTTGACGGGCAGACGGAGCTCGGTTCAATCGAAATGGGTTTGCTCGATTTGGATGAAGACGGTGGGTTCGAGGTGGTCGTCGCGACCGGACGCGTAGAAGGGCAGGCTCCCGACCGACGCGTGGCGTGGCGAGCGAGCGTGTTTCGGTGGGCCGATCGCCAGCTCATGTTGGCGCCCGACCTCGAACCAGCGGCGCTGGAGCGGATCGAGCGCCTCACCGGCGGTATTGTGGAGGACGGCTGACGAAGAGCGGCTCTAAGCTCGTCCTGGCGTTGATCGGTTTCGGCTTGGGTGTCGCGATCCTGCGAACGGTGTGCGTTCCGGTGGGCTCGTTTCGCTCCGGTGTCGACCGGCTCGAGTGGAGGATGCCCGCTGACAGCGTGCTCGCGATTCTAGGCCTGCCCAACCGTATTTGTACTCACGCGACCGTGATTCACCTGGAACTCGTTGACACTGACACCGCGGAATTGGCCCGCGTCCTCGAGCGGAGCACCGCCGAACGATGGGTCTACGCCAAGCGGCCGCCCCGACGGCCCGTGCCCCGCACCGCCGATCCTGAGTGCCGCGCTCCCGCTGGGGCCACCGAGTTAGGGTACGACGATCAGCGGCGACTGCGGTGGCGTTTGCGAGAGGCCGGTCGGACGGCGGTGGAGGTCGATCCTGGCCTCGTTCCTGGACCGCGATAGCGGCGCCGGTTGACACACGCTCCCCGGCATCTATTCTTCGGGGAGTGACGGAAACGAACTTCACCGAGGTTCTTCGTGAACTCGATGCGTTGGAAGCCGAAATCGAGGCGATCCGCGTGGCCGTCGATGAGGGCGAAGAGACGTTCTCGGCCGCACCCACCGCCCGCGAGACGGCGCTCAGGCACCTCGAGGGCGCGATGCGCCATACGGTGGTTTCCGCGCGGGCGCTGGTCAACGGCGCCGAGTGGGAAGAGCCCGAGGACAATCTCGATGTGATCGAGATCTTGGTTGAGCACGACGTCCTTCCTGGACGGATTGGCGCCACACTGGTCGGCTTGACCGAGTACGCGACCAACCATAAAGACGATTCCGGGTGGGAGGCAGAGGAAGATGCGACGAGCGCCTTCGAGCGGCTATCGGAAGGCGTCGACGCGCTAGCCGAGTACCAGGAGTACGTGCACCACTTCCTGAGAGAATGGGAGCCGTAGTCGGAGCGACTACGCCTCCTACACCGCCGCGCGCTGACCTCGAGCGGATTTGGCCCTATATCCCGGGCCGACACCGGACCGAGATCATGCGCGATTACGGTGTCCGGGACGTGCTCAAGCTGGCGTCGAACGAGAACCCCATGGGGCCTTCGCCACTCGCAGTCACGGCGATCTCCGATCTGGGCACTCAACTACACCAGTACCCTGACAGTCAAGCCGTGGCGTTGCGCTCCGCGATCGCCGATCGTCACGGTGTTTCAATAGAGCAAATCGTCATCGGCAACGGTTCCGTAGAGTGCATCGACTTGGTAGCACGGGCGTTCCTCCGCCCGGGGGACCAGGCGATCGTTGGCTTCCCCTCCTTCCCGCGGTTTCAAATCGCCTGCCAGGTCGTTGGTTGCGAAACGGTCGTGGCACCCCATCGGGATTGGCGTTTCGATTTGGATGGCGTGGTCGCTGCGGTTGGCGACTCGACTCGGGTGGTGTTCATCGACAATCCCTGCAATCCGACCGGAACGCACGTTGGGCCGGACGACCTTGCCGCGTTTCTCGACCGACTACCTCCGGATCTGTTGGTCGTCCTCGATGAGGCGTACCACGAGTTCATCCCCGAGGCGATGCTGCTGTCGGATGCCATCGAGCGGATCGAACGCGGTCAGAACCTGGTCCTCCTGAGAACGTTCTCGAAAGCGCACGGGCTGGCCGGATTGCGGATCGGCTACGCGATCACGCGACCTGAAACAGCGCGGGCGATGAATCGGGTGCGAGAGGCGTTCAACGCCAATGTCTATGCCCAAGCGGCCGCGCTGGCCGCACTTGACGATGACCACCACGTCCGCGACGTGGTCGAGTTGGTGTCCACCGAGCGCGAATGGCTGGCTGGTGAGTTGGCACGGCTCGGGTTTCCGATCGTCGCCTCTGAGACGAACTTCCTCTTCACCCAGCTCGGTCCGGACGCCGCGGGGTTGAATCAGGGGCTCCTCAAGCGCGGGATTATCGTGCGACCGATGTATGCGCCCGGCATCGAGACGTGGGCACGGATCTCGATTCCCCAACGCGCCGACGGTCACCGGCTCGTCAACGCCTTGGAAGAGCTGGTCGTATGACGCGGGTGGCGTTGATCGGCGGCGATGGCGTTGGCCCCGAGGTCGTCGCGGTCGCTCGTCGCGCCTTGGAGGTGGCCGGCGAGCAGGCGGGCGTCGAGTACGCGTTCGAGTCGTTTCCGTTGGGCGCTGAGCACTACCTCGAAACCGGTCAGACCCTACCGGACGACGCGTTTAAACGGTTGAAGAGCGAGTTCGACGCGATCCTATTGGGTGCGGTCGGCGACCCCCGCGTCGAGGACGATTCACACGCGCTCGACATTCTGCTAGGGCTCAGGTTTAGGCTAGATCTCTATATCAATTTTCGTCCCGCGCGTCTGCTGCATCCTGATCTGTGCCCGCTTCGACCGCGGCCTGACGGCGCCGAGCGAGTGATTGACTTGGTCGTATTTCGCGAGAACACCGAAGGTCCGTACGTCGGCGTGGGTGGAAGCTTTAAGCCCGATACACGTGATGAAGTGTCGATCAACGAAGACGTGAATACGTACCGCGGTGTCAAACGAATCGTGCAAGCGGCGTTCGACTTCGCCGTTGAACGCGGTCACAAGCGGGTGACGATGTGTGACAAGGCGAACGCCATGCCGCACGCGCACGGTTTGTGGCGTCGCGTGTTCGCCGAGGTCGCGGCTGACTACCCGTTTATCGAAACCGAGGCCGAGTACGTCGACGCGTTGATGATGAAGCTGGTTCAGCGCCCCGAGCGGTACCGCGTCGTCGTGACGAGCAATCTGCTCGGCGACATCGTGTCTGATCTGACGGCGGCGTTAGTCGGTGGTCTCGGTGTGGCGGCGTCGGCGAACCTGCACCCCGGGCGGATCGGTATGTTCGAGCCGGTACACGGTTCGGCGCCGGATCTGGTGGATACGGGAACGGCCAACCCGATGGCGGCGGTCCTAGCCGCGGCACTGCTGGCCGAGTACACCGGTGACCTGGCAGTCGCCCGAGCGCTGGAATCGGCAGTCGTCGACGCGCTCGCCGAGGGGGTACGAACCCCAGACCTCGGGGGCGTCGGGTCGACCGCCTCAGTCGGCGATTGGATCTGCGACCGGCTTCGAGCGGGGTAGCGGCCATGCCTCGGAGCCACGGTCCGGGGCAACCGCCGGCTCGGCCGGCGCTCCACCTCGCGGAGCCGCCTCCGTGAAATCGCCTACACCGCTTGAGTGGGCCGGCTGGGCGCTGCTCGCGGTCCTGACGGCGACGATCCTAGCGCTGGCGATCTTCCGGCCCACCGACCCCAGCGCGATCGTCAACGAGATCCGGCTAGCGGCCGGGTTCGATCGATACCAAGCCGCAATGAACGAAGGCGATCGGCTCTTCAGCCGGGCAACCGCCGACTTCCGGATGGCCGTGCGCACCGACGATGACCGGTCGGCCGAGTACGCCATGCTGGCTGAGGCCGAGCAGCGCTTCCTGACCGCGCGCAGTGAGGCCGAGGGGTTCGGAGAGGATCAGCGGGCTCAGATCCGGCTGCTCGAGCTCTACTACTCGTGGGCCCAAGCGCTCTACTTGGATGGCACCGGCGAGTGGTATCGCCGAAACGACCGCACCATACTGGAGCGCGCGCGAGAGCTGGCCGAGCGAGGACTGGCTCTCCCCAACATCACCGGCAGCCAGCGCGAGCGCATGGCGGACCTCAAGACGCGCATCGACCGCGCGATCACGCCTTGGCCGATCCTGTAATCACACCTCACGTGTCACTCCGGACAGCCCTCGGTGTTTGCCTCGTCCTGGCGTTGGCTACACTCCTCGGCGGGCTCGACCTGCCAGCGCGTGGCTACGCGGCGTTTCAGTTCGCGCCGTTCGGGTTGGTCGCTGGTCTCCTCGGGATCGTGTACGTCTTCGCGCTCTCCAATCGCGGGTTGATCCGGCTGGGGGTTGAGTGGCATAGGATGTTGTTGATCGTGTACTGGGTGGCCGCGACCGCGACCGCGTTTCGAATCCTGCTGCCCCCACCGGGCTTGGTGCAGGTAGGTCTGGCGGTGAGCGCGGCGGTTGCGGCGGCCATCATCGTCAGTCGCCCGAGCCGTGAAAGTGCGGTGGTGTGGCTGGGGGTCGTGGCGGTGACGCTGGCGGTCATCAAGTTTGCGCTGGTGCCGCTCTTCGAAGCGCGATCCGGGTTCCCCGGTTGGGGTCCGTTTCAGCTTGGGCGGACCGCCGATGCGGTGCGCGATCTGTTCGTCGCTTACACCCCCCAGCGACCGGCCACGCAAGCGATCCACTTCGTTTCATTGGTTTGCTACGTGGCCGCCCTTTGGATCCAGTGGGAACGGGCATCGTCTGTTGACGGTACTGTCGGGTAGGCTCACCTTCTCCGCCGGAAGAGCACCGGCTATTCAATAGGAGAAATCAAATGAAGCTCGATCGCGAAGACATCGTCCTCGTCGCCGGAGTCCGAACGCCGTTCGGCACGTTTGGCGGGGCACTCAAGGGAATTTCCGCGAACGATCTCGGAGTCGAAGCCGCCAAAGCGGCGATCGATCGCTCCGGGTTCACCGTCGGCGACATCGACCACGTCATCTTTGGCAACGCACTACAGACGTCGGGTGACGCGATTTACTGTGCTCGCCACGTGGCACTCAAGGCGGGTTTGCCGGACACGACTCCCGCGGTGACGGTCAACCGACTGTGTGGCTCGGGGTTCGAATCGATCATTCAGGCTGCCCGCCAAGTGGCGATGGGCGAAAATGAGGTCGTGCTGGCCGGCGGTACCGAGAACATGAGCCAGGCGCCGCATACGATTCGTGGTGCCCGTTGGGGAATCCCGCTCGGAAAGTCAAAACTGGGCGACTACTTGTGGGAGTCGCTCTACGACGCCGTCGCCGGCTACTCGATGGCGGAAACAGCGGAAAACCTGGCCGAGAAGTACGGGCTGAGCCGCGAAGAGGTCGACGATTTCGCGTATCAAAGCCAGGTGCGCACACAGGAAGCTCAGGCCGCCGGGCGTTTGGCCGACGAGGTCGTACCAGTCGAGATCAAGCGGAAGCGGGAAACCGTCGCGTTTGACACCGACGAGCACCCACGCCCGAAGACGACCCCCGAGATCCTCGCAACGTTGGCGCCGTACTTCAAGAAAGACGGTCTAGTGACGGCCGGAAACGCGTCCGGGATCGTCGACGGCGCGGCGGCCGTGATCGTCACGACCGTGGCGCGAGCCGAGCGCGCCGGCGCGCCGGTGCTCGGTCGGCTGCTGGGTTGGGGCATCGCCGGTTGCGACCCCAAGATCATGGGGATCGGCCCGGCTCCATCGACACGACAGGCGCTCGAAGATGTCGGGTTAACGCTCGACGATATGGATTTGTACGAAGTGAACGAAGCGTTTGCACCGCAAACGGTATCGGTCATGAAGGAGTTGGGGCTCGACCACGAGAAGTTGAACGTCAATGGCGGGGCGATCGCGATCGGCCATCCGCTGGCGGCGACTGGAACCCGCTGTACGATCACGCTGCTTTATGAACTCAAACGACGGGCTGGAAAGTACGGCTTCGCGTCGGCATGCATTGGCGGTGGACAGGGCGCGACCGTCGTCGTCGAAGCGCGCTGAGCGGAGACCGGCGATGAGTGTGGTCGAAGAGTTCGGGCCGATTGACCAGCTGCCCAGGGTGGACACACACGGGTTTCGAACCCTGGCTCCGCCCGAGACGGTTATGGCGACGCTGGGAGCGATTTTGGTGGTGGGCTTTGGGAGCCCCCGGGCGCGGCTCCTAGCCCGACTGCTGCGCTGTCAGAATCGCGCGCCGACCCGCCCCTTCGTCCTCGAGCCGGGCACCGAACTGGCCGGTTTTCGGGTCATGATGTCGAGTCCGGAGGAAGTGGTGCTCGTGGGACAGCACCGCTTTTCGCGTTATGCGCTGATTTTCCGAGCCGGTCGGATGACGGAAGGGACATCGGTGAGCGCCGAAACGAAAGCCGCGTTCCCCGGCGTTTTGGGAAAGCTGTATCGCGTCTTCGTGATTAGCAGTGGCGCCCACGACCGGGTGATGCGTCGACTGATGGGGAAACTTAAACGGAGGGTGGAGGAGTGAGCGCTAGTAAGATCGAGAAGGTGGGCGTTCTCGGTACCGGCCTGATGGGAAGCGGGATCGTCCAGGTCTGCGCCCAGGCTGGCTACACGGTGATCGCTCGCGAGATAGAGGAAGCCTACTGGAAAAAAGCGTTCGACAAGATCGGTGGCTACCTGCAACAGGCGGTGGATAAGGAAAAGATCTCTTCCGAGGATAGTCAGGCCGCGCTCGATCGGATGACCGGCACGACTCAACTCGATGACCTTCATGACTGCGACCTCATCATCGAGGCGGTCGTCGAGGACATCGAAATTAAGAACCGCATGTTCCAAGAACTGGACGAGATCTGCCCCGAGCACACAATCTTCGCATCGAATACGTCGTCTCTGACGGTTGTCGAGATGGCGGCAGCCACGAGCCGCCCCGACCGAGTCGTCGGGCTGCACTTTTTCAACCCTGTCCCGATCATGAAACTGGTTGAGGTCGTACGGGCGATTACGACCAGCAACGAGACGTTCGACTCAGCGTGGAAGTTCGCGGAAACGGTGGGCAAGGTCCCGATCGCCGCGAAGGACAACTCGGGATTTGTGGTCAACCTGCTGTTGGTGCCCTACCTGCTCGGCGCCGTCCGGGCTCTTGAAAATGGCGTTGCATCGATCGAAGACATCGACAAGGGGATGATGTTCGGTTGCGGCCATCCGATGGGGCCGCTGACGCTGCTCGACTTCGTCGGGATCGACACCACCTATCGAATCGCCGAGATCATGTTCGACGAATACAAGCAAGAGGTGTACGCCGCGCCGCCACTGCTGAGGAAGATGCACTTGGCGGGGTATCACGGACGCAAGGTGGGTCGTGGGTTCTACGACTATTCGGGCGAGAAGCCGGTTCCGATGAATCCGAACCCGTGATGCAATGAGCTACGAATACGAGAATCTGCTAGTCGACGTTGTGGATCGAGTGGCGACGGTGACGATCAGCCGGCCCGACAAGCTGAACGCGCTCAACTCGGCGACCGAGCAGGAACTGCAAGACGTTTTCCTGCGCCTTGCGGCCGACGCCGAAGTCGGCGGCATCATCATCACCGGCGCGGGCGAAAAGGCGTTCGTGGCGGGCGCTGACATCGGTGAGCTAGCCGGGCTCGGCGCGACGGATGGGAAGGAGTTCGCGTTCCAGGGCCAGGCCACGTTCACACGCATCGCGCAGTGTCCAAAACCGGTGGTCGCAGCGGTCAACGGCTATGCGCTCGGCGGCGGCTGCGAACTGGCGATCGCGTGCCACCTGCGAGTGGTGAGCTCAAAAGCCCGCTTCGGTCTACCCGAGGTCTCGCTCGGGTTGATCCCGGGCCACGGCGGCACGCAGCGTCTCGCGCGAATCATCGGCACCGGCCGTGCTCTCGAGATGGTGCTGACTGGTCGCATGGTCGACGCCGAAGAGGCGAAAGCGTGGGGCTTGGCAAACGCCGTCGTCGAACCCGACAAGTTGATCGATGCGACCCATGCCCTGCTTGGCCAGATCCTCGACAAGGCACCGCTCGCCGTGCAGTACGCGCTCGAGACGACGCTGCGGGGGGAAGACATGGGGTTGGACGATGGCCTCTACATGGAGGCCACGCTGTTCGGGATGGCGTGCGGGACCGAAGACATGCGCGAAGGCACAGCCGCGTTTCTCGAAAAGCGAAAACCCGAGTTCAAGGCTCGGTGATCCGCCCGTACATCGTGTTCCTAGTTCTAACTTTGCTGTGGCTCGGTGCCGCTGTCGTGATCTACGGCAACGCCTACGCCTACACGGTGACGTCCGCGATCGTCTGGTGGGCGCTGTTGGTTATGCTCATCGCCACTGCGTACTACGTCATTCAGGGTGCGCCTGCCGCGCAGGTGATCGATTGGCTTCGTCGTGACCTGATCGTCAACGCTACGATTTTCCTCGTGTTGCTGTTTGCGATTCTGGACGCGTCGGCCGGGTTTCGGATCACCAACGTGCGGACCGCCGGTTGGATCGGTTTCGCGGCCGCGGCGCTCCACCCGATCGTCGTCGACTGGCCCCATCGGAAACAGCACCAAGGGAGTCTCGCTGGCTCACCCGTCCCCCGCTACGTACCGGATGCCTGCCTGGCGATCGATTGGACGCTGGCGGGCCTAGTCTTGGTGGCGTTACTCGTGCTCTAGTCTCCCGGTGAACGGTGCGCGCACCTAGCCGCCGCGGCTCGTCGCACCTAGAATTCCAAGATGAGCAAATCGGTCACTCAACCGACGACTCAACCGCTGGAAGTCGTCGGTCCTCGACCGGTGTCGGACAAACTGTTCGACCGGTTGGTCGCGCTCAGACGCGACCTCCACCAACATCCCGAATTGGGGTGGCGTGAGACGTGGACGGCGTCACGGATCGAAGCTGAGTTAGATCGTCTCGGGATCACCCACCGCCGAGTGGGGGAGACGGGCGTTCTCGCTGATCTGCCAGGCCCTGAAGGGGTGCCGGCCGTTGCGCTGCGGGCCGATATGGACGGCCTGCCGATTCCTGAGGAGACAGGACTACCGTACGCTTCGGAAGAGCCCGGGTTGATGCACGCCTGCGGCCACGACGGACATATCACGATCGTGCTCGGCGCGGCCGAGCTCCTGCTCGCCAAAGAAGACCGTCCGGCGCCGGTTCGGCTGGTTTTCCAACCGGCGGAGGAGCTGGGCGACGGCGCGAAGCGGATGATCGACGACGGCGTGCTGGAAGGCGTGGGGATGATCTTTGGCGGTCACTTGGACCGCCACTACGAGCCCGGGACGATCATCGTGTCTGATGGACCGGTGAACGCCTCGGCGGATGCGTTTCGGGTTCAGATCAGCGGTCGCGAAGGACACGCCGGCCGACCCCACGAAGCGGTCGACGCAATTGTCGTCGGCAGCCTCATGGTCATGGCGATACAAACAATCGTCTCTCGCGAGATCAATCCGGATCATCCTTCGGTCGTCTCGATCGGGATGTTTCGCGCCGGCAAAGTTTCGAACGCCATCGCCGGCCAGGCCGAGCTGCAAGGAACGATCCGCGCCCAAGACCTCGAGGTTCGCGAACATTTGAAGGCATCCGTGCAGCGGGTGGCGGAGACGACTGCTCTACTTCACGGTGCCGATTTGGAGTTCGAATTCACCGAGAGCACACCGATCTTGTACAATCGATCGCCAGCCACCGATTACGCTCGGGAGGCGGCGCGGAGCATCGTACCCGACGACAAGCTGATCGAGCTCGAGCACGCCAACATGGGTGGTGAGGATTTCAGCCGCTATCTCAACGAGGTGCCTGGTTGCTACGTTCGCTATGGCGCCAGAGTAAAAGGACGCGAAGGATTCCCGAGTCATTCGAGCAAGTTCGAGTTCGACGAGGAAGCACTGGCAGTCGGCGCGGCATGGATGGCTGAGATCGCGATGGTGGCGGGCCGTGAGATCTTGAAGGAATAGGACGATAGTCGACGCAACGGCCCCGGTGGTAGTCCGCGAAGCCGACGAAGCGGACGCTTCGCGCATCAGTGCGATCTTCCGCGCGACCTACGGCGACGACTACGCCTACCCTGAGTTCTACGACGAAAAGCTCCTCAAGAAAATGATCTTCAGCGACGACACGATCGTGCTCGTCGCTGAGAGAACCGACGACGGGTTGATCCTAGGCACAGCTTCTGTTGTGATGGACGTCGGTGCGTTCAGCGACCTTCTGGGCGAGTTCGGTCGGTTGGCGGTGCACCCCGAAGCGCGTGGGCACGGCGTCGGTAAGCTGCTAATGGAGGGGCGCCTCAACCGCATCCGCGACCGCCTCCACATCGGGATCACCGAGGCCCGCGTCATCCATCCGTACTCACAGAAAATCGCGGAGAGGTACGGCTTCGCAGCGGTTGGTTTTCTGCCTATGAAGGTGCAGATAGCTGACCGCCGGGAGCACGTCGCCCTCATGTACAGACACTTCGGACCGGCGATCGACCTGCGTCGTAACAACCCGCGCATCGTTCCCGAGGTGTATGGGATTGCGGCCATGGCCATGGATCACGTTGGCCTGGCTAACGACGTGATCGTAGATGAAGCGACGGCACCGTATCCGTACGGGGACGGCTACGAGATCGTGGAGATGACCGCCGACGGTTACTCGGATCTCCTGCGGATCGAGCGTGGTCGAGTCCGCAACCGAGAGGTATTCGGACCGCTCCAGCTCCACTATGGCGTGTTCATGCTGCAGGCGAAACACTCGAACTACCTGATTGCGCGCGACAAAGGGCGGATCGTGGGGGCGATCGGATTCACACTCGACAAGTTCGATCGTGACATCCGAGTCTTCGAGTTGATCACGCTGGATGATCACATGGTGCGATTCCTGTTCGAGGAGTTGGTGCGCTACGGTCGCGACGAGCACGGGATCGTGGTAATTGAGGTCGACGTGGCGGCCGACGCGACGCGGATGCAACGAACCTTAATGGAGCTGGGCTTCGTTCCTTGCGCTTACGTGCCGGCGATGGCGTTCCAGCGGGTTGAGCGAAGAGATGTCGTCAAGTTCGTGCGGCTGCTGGAACCCCTGGTGCTTGGCGAGGTGGCCTTGATCGAGACGACGCAGGAGATCGCTGACGTGGTACTGGCGGCGTTCCGGCAGCGCCAAGTGGTGCCGCGGATCAGCGAGGTCGTGGATCGCGTTGAGTTGTTCGACGGCTTGAACGACGAGCAGGTACAACGAGTGGCGAGGATCGCCAGCCACCGGAAGTATGCGGCCGGCGACAACATCCTGATGGAGAGTACCAGAGGAGAGGAGATGTACCTGATCCTGAGTGGTGAGGTCGACATCGTGATGTCCGGCTCTAGCGCACCCATCGGCAGCGTCGGACCCGGTGAGTGTCTTGGGGAGGTCGCGATGTTGACACGTGGCGGCCACATGGCGAACGGGGTCGCCCGGACGCAGGTCGAGGCCGGCGTGTTGACCTGCGAGCGTATCGGGAAGCTAGTGCGGCTCAGACCCGACATCGGCGTCGTGCTCTACCGCAACGTCGCGCGAGGGCTGGGCGACAAGCTGCGCCGCGCAGACTTCGAGATCATCGAGGAGGCGAAGTAGCGGCCCGCACGCGGGAGAAGTACACCAGCAGCAGACCCGCCAGAATCGTCACCCCACCCAGCACCAACCGCCACGTCAGCGTCTCGTCGAGAACCCACCATCCGAGAACGATCGCGACGATTGGATTCACGTACGTGTACGTGCCAACCTTGCTGCTCGACATGTGAGCGGTGATGAACGCGAACGCGGTAAACCCGACCAGTGAGCCGACGAACGCCAGGTAGAGAATCGCAACCCACGCCTGCTCGTTCCACACCGCCGGCTGACCTCGCTCGATGACTAGGTGGATCCCAAACATGAGTGGCCCAGCGACGCCGTTCTCGATGGCGCTGACGGTGAGCGCGTCGACATGCGCCAGGCGCCGCCGGGCGTGCACGGTACCGAGCGACCATGAGAACGCCGCGAGCAGGACGACGATCACGCCGAACCACGACGACTCGATCGCCTCAAACGGCTTGACGAGAATCGTGACGCCGGCCAGCCCGACGATGAGGCCGACCCAACCGATTGGAGCCAACCGCTCGTGCTGACGCCCGAGCATCGCGATTAGAGTGTTCCACATCGGCATCGTCGTCAGGAGCAGCGCCGCCAGACCCGTCGACAGGTGCTGTTGCGCGGTATTCAGGAATCCGTTGCCGAGCACGAGCAACAGGATCCCGACGAGGATGGCGTGACCGATCACACGCGGATCGCGGGGGATCCGCCTGCCCGTCGCCAGTGTGATCCCGAGCATCACCGCGCCGGCGATCGTAAAGCGGGCCGCTCCGAGGAGGTATGGCGGCAGCACGCCAACGCCGATCTTTATGAACAGGTACGTTGAGCCCCATACCACGCAGACCACGGCGTAGGCGGCCGCTACGGCGACCGGGTTGGCTTTGGTGATTGGCGGCATCGGCGGAAGGTAGTGCCTCCTCGGATGGCGACTAGACGCCCGACCGCGATAGGTTCACGTCGTGTCCGACCTACAGATCTCGGAGCTGATCTACGATTGGAACCGTGAGGCCGGCGACCTGGTCAAGCCGATCCAACCAGTCGAGTTCAACGACGAAACCTTGCGCGATGGATTGCAGTCGCCATCGGTAAAAGATCCGCCGATCGAAGCCAAGATCGAGATCCTCCACCTGATGGATCAGCTCGGTATCCACACGGCCAACATCGGATTGCCCGGCGCGGGGCCGCGAGCGGTCGCCGACGTCACCCGGCTGGCGCAGGAGATCGTTGATGCCAAGCTGTCGATCGGTGCCAACTGCGCCGCCCGCACACTTCAGCAAGACATCGATCCGGTCGCCGAGATCTCGCAGCAGGTCGGCTTGTCGATCGAGTGCTGCACGTTCATCGGCTCGTCGCCGATCCGACAGTATGCCGAAGGGTGGGAGCTCGACTGGGTGCTGGAGACGAGCGAGAAAGCGGTCGACTACGCCGTCAAGCAGGGTCTCGAGGTGATGTACGTGACCGAGGACACGACCCGCGCCCAACCCGAGGCGCTCGAGAAGGTGTACACGACCGCCATCGAGGCCGGTGCGGGCCGGATCTGCCTGGCCGATACGGTTGGTCACGCCACTCCCGACGGCGCTCGCAATCTCGTGCGGTGGGCCAAGCAACTCGTTGCCAAGACCGGTGCCGCCGTCAAAATCGACTGGCACGGCCACCGCGACCGCGGCCTCGGGCTCACCAACGCGCTGTCGGCGATGGTCGCTGGCGTCGATCGAGTGCACGCAACGGGGCTCGGAATCGGTGAACGGGTTGGCAACACAGAGATGGACCTCTTGCTCGTCAATCTCAATCTGCTGGGTTGGATCGAAACCGACCTCAGCCGGTTGCCTGAGTACTGTCGACGGATCGCGGAATCGACCGACGTGCCGTTACCGGTCAACTATCCGGTGGTCGGCGAAGACGCCTTTCGGACCGGCACGGGCGTCCACGCGGCGGCGGTCATCAAGGCTGAGAAGAAGGGTGACCAGTGGCTCGCCGACCGCGTCTACTCCGGTGTCCCGGCGGGGTTGGTCGGACGCCGCCAACGGATCGAGATCGGCCACATGTCGGGCCGTTCCAATGTCGAGTATTGGCTCGCCTCGCGGGGTCGCGATTCCTATCCAGAGCTGGTCGATCGGATCTTCGAGCTCGCCAAGAAATCGGATCACACCCTCACCGATGAGGAGATCGAAGCCGTGATCGAAGACGCTTAGCCGACCCGCGCGAGCTAGAAAAACACCCCGAAAACAGACTCAGATCGAACAATTGGCCCGCAGGTTGCGTATTAGCTGACACATGATACGGCTGGGACGCTATACGCTGCTGGCGGCCGTGATCGTCAGCTTGATCACCACCCTGCCGGGCGAGGTGCCGTGCTGCGAGCTCAGCTACGAGGTGCGACCCAATCCGGATGCTGGGGTCGTCGACGTGTCGTTGGCGGTCTATGGGTTCGACGGCGACTCGCTGGTGCTGGTCCGGCCGAGCGCTCGGCCGTTGGTCGGCCTGCTGGCCCAGGATCCCGAGGTCAAGGGCACCCGCGGTGGCCGCTGGGATGTAGTCAATGGCGCGCCGCGGTGGACGTTTGCGCAACCCGAGCGTGGTTGGAGCAACCCGATTCGAATCCGTTACCGATTGGCGATCACTGCTGAGCGGCCGGTCAACGCGTGGAGCGTTGGACTCGACCGCGATCTTTTGTACGCGCCAGCCGAGGCGCTGTTTCTGACTCCAGAAATGCCAGCACAGGCTGCTATGCACGCTCAGGTCCGCGTCCGTTGGCGACTGCCGCGAGAGTGGGAAGTCGTTACCGGTTGGGACGAGTACGCGTTTCATGGCGTTCGTTCGCTGCTGCGAACCAACGTGTTGGCTGGCCCCGTCGAGCACCACCAGCGAGAGGCTTGCGGTTTGACCGTCGAGTTCGCGGCGCAGGGAGAGTGGGCGTTCGATCGGCGCGAGTTGGCCGACGATCTGGCTGCGTTGACGTGCGCGACTCGCCGTCGACTGGGTGATCCGGGCATCGACCGACTGTCCGTCATGCTGGTGCCGGCGCGATTCCCGATGACGAGCGGCAACCGCAATGGGCCGCACGCGATCGGGTTGGTGCACCGGCTGCCCGATGGATCGCGCCCCAGCATTCGATTGCTGGCCCACGAATTGGTCCATCTGTGGCAGCAGTACGATGCGCCGTTATGGTTTCAGGAGGGGGTGAACGACTACCTGGCGCTGAGGATCGCGCACGAGGCGGAGCTGTTGGACGCCGAAGAGTACTTCGGCAATCTGGCGGCGATCGACGCCACCTACCGCGCCAATCCGCAGCGCAGACAGTGGTCGTTCGACGATGAGGCGCGCGAAGCGCCGGCGTTTGGTCCCAGCGATGAGTACTTGGCGTACCGCAAGGGCGCGATGGTCGGGTTGGCGCTCGATCGTGAGCTCCGCATGCAGACCGATGGCGAGATCGACGTCGCTGTCTTGTGGCGCGACATGAACGACCTGGCGGTGTGGGGTCACGTACGGTGGACGGCGAACGAGATTGCCGACCGGGCCGCGGCGCTCGTCGATAGCGACGTGAGCCCGTTTTTCGGTCGGTTCGTGCACGGAACCGCCGATCTTCCACGGCCGAAAATGCTCCTCGCCGACCTCCCACCGCTGCCCGAGCCGCGCGCCGAGCGGGGTGGTCTTGGCCGCGTAGCGGCCTTCATCCAGGCGACGCTGGACTAAGCGACACCATTCGTTCCCGGTACCGCGGTTTGCGATGACGGTCGTACCGACCGGGCGTAGATTGCGGTCGTGTCCAACGTCACTCTCATCAAAGGCGACGGCATCGGGCCCGAGGTCGTCAATGGGGCGATCCGCGTACTCGAGGCTGCCGGAGCGGCGATCGATTGGGATGAGCAAGTCGCTGGTGTGACTGCGGTCGAGCGCGGTTTGGAGACCCTGCCGGTGGTCACGCTAGACTCCTTCCGCGAGAACAAGATCTGCCTCAAGGGGCCGCTCACGACCCCCGTCGGGTCCGGGTTTCGAAGCGTCAACGTGGCCCTGCGCAAGGAGTTCGACCTGTACGCGAACATCCGGCCAGCGAAGTCACTGGTGCCTGGCGGACGCTACGATAACGTCGATCTGGTGGTGATCCGCGAGAACACCGAGGGTCTCTACGCCGGCATCGAGCACTACATCGACACCAAGCGCAGCGCCGCTGAGTCGATCACGATCGTCACACAGGACGCGTCACGGCGGGTTATCCAGTTCGCGTTTGAATACGTCGCTCAGCGTCCGAAGCAGCGCCTCACACTGGTGCACAAGGCGAACATTCTGAAGTACACGAGCGGTCTCTTCCTCGATGTCGGGAAGGAGCTCGCGAGTGACCATCCGGAGATCGAGTTCAACGATCGGATCATCGACAACATGGCGATGCAGCTGGTGCTCGATCCGCAACAGTTTGATACCATCGTGACTACCAACATGTTCGGCGACATTCTGTCCGACCTGTGCGCCGGTCTTGTAGGCGGATTGGGTATGGCACCGGCCGCAAACGTGGGTCAAGAGATGGCGATGTTCGAAGCGGTCCACGGATCGGCGCCGGATATCGCCGGCGAAGGGGTCGCGAACCCGACCGCGCTGATCCTGGCGGCGGCACTGCTGTGCGATCAAATCGATCAAGCCGTGGTCGGTGATCGCACGCGGGCGGGGGTCGAGCGGGTGCTGCTCGAGGGCCAGGTTCGAACACCGGATCTCGGCGGAACGGCGACCACCGATGAGTTCTGCGATGCGGTCGTCGAGGCACTCGAGCGAATCCCAGCTGCGGAGGCGGTAGGCTGATGGCGTTCAAGGGCGTCGATTACCTCGATCTCGATGCCGAGCTGGCATCTGAAGAACGGATGACCCGCGACACGGTGCGCCGGTTCGTCGACGAGCAGGTCATGCCGATCATCGAGGAGGCATACCTCGAGGGGCGCTTCCCCCAGGAGTTGATCGCGGGCCTCGGAGAGCTCGGCGTCCTTGGCGCCAACCTCCCGGAAGAGTACGGCTGCGCGGGCATGAACAACGTCGCCTACGGTTTGATCATGCAGGAGCTCGAGCGAGGTGACAGCGGTGTCCGCTCGTTCGCCTCGGTACAGGGTGCGCTAGTCATGTACCCGATCTTCACTTTTGGATCGGAGGAGCAGAAACGGCGCTGGCTACCGGTGATGGCGACTGGCGAGGCGATCGGCTGCTTCGGCTTGACCGAGGCCGACTTCGGATCGAACCCGTTGGGGATGGCTACGCGGGCCGAACCCGACGGCGACGGGTGGGTGCTGAACGGTTCCAAGATGTGGATCACCAACGGCTCGATGGCACACGTTGCGGTCGTTTGGGCCAAAACATCGGATGGGATTCGAGGTTTTCTCGTCGAGCGCGGGACCGACGGGTTCGACACCGTGGAGACGCACGGCAAGCACTCGCTTCGCGCTTCGGATACATCGGAGCTGGTGTTCAACGACGTCCGACTGGATGGCGACGCGCTCCTGCCCGGCTCCGGCGGGCTCAAGAGCCCACTCATGTGTTTGACACAGGCCCGCTACGGAATCGCCTGGGGCGCGGTCGGATCGGCGATGGCGTGCTACGAGGAGGCGTTGCGATACAGCAAGGAGCGGGTTCAGTTCGACCGCCCGATCGCGGGCTTCCAGCTCATGCAGGAGAAGCTCGTCGAGATGCTCGATCGAGTGACGCTCGGCCAGCTGCTCGCGTACCGTTTGGGGCGACTAAAGGACGCCGGTAGCCTCAAGCACACCCAGGTGTCGTTGGCGAAGCGACACAATGTCATGATGGCGCGCGAAGTGGCCAGCACCGCGCGCTGGGCGTTGGGCGCCAACGGCATTCACTCGGAGTACCAGGTCATGCGTCACATGTGCAACCTCGAGTCCGTTTTCACGTACGAGGGGACGCACGATATTCATACGTTGATTGTCGGCCAGGACATCACCGGCCTAAGCGCTTTTACTTGATCGCACTCGTGCCGTACCGAAACGGAGGATTCGATGGCTGAAAAGAAGCTCATTAGGGTCGAGAAGGACAGCGGAATAGTGATGTTCATCCTCGACGACCCACCTGCAAACACCTACACGCACGAGATGATGAAGGAGCTCGACGCGGCCATCATCGATGCCCGCTTTGATACAGATGTGCACGTGATCGTGTTGACCGGGGCAGGTGAGAAGTTCTTCTGCGCGGGCGCCAACATCGATATGCTGTCGAACGCGGATCCGACGTGGAAGTACTTCTTCTGCCTACACGCGAACGAGACATTGTCGCGGCTCGAGCACACGCCAAAGCTCGTGATCGCCGCGCTCAACGGACACACCGTGGGCGGTGGCCTCGAAGTGGCGATGGCGGCCGACCTGCGGTTCGCGCGTCAAGGTGCGGGCAAGATCGGTCTACCAGAGGTGACGCTCGGGGTGCTGCCCGGAACCGGTGGCACGCAGCGGCTGACGAGGTTGGTCGGCAAGTCGAAGGCGATTGAGCTCATGACCACGGGGCGGAACTTCGAGATGGAGGAAGCCGTCAGCCTCGGCATCATCAACGGTGCGTGGGAAGCTGAGTCGAACGACGCGTTTATTGAGAAAGTGAGAGAGTACGCAGCTCAGTTCACGACCCCCGCGAAGGCAGCGATGGCGGTCGGCCACATCAAGCGCGCCTGTCAGTCGGGCGCCGAGCTCCCGATGGAGCAAGGGTTGGCGATCGAGCGCGAGCTGCAAGCCAAGCTGTTCGCC
>JBDGYV010000037.1:0-25621 GCA_039588915.1 Gemmatimonadota bacterium | reverse complement strand
TCGCATCCTGGGGCTGGAGAAGGTCCCAAGGGTTGGGCTGTTCGCCCATTAAAGCGGTACGCGAGCTGGGTTTAGAACGTCGTGAGACAGTTCGGTCTGTATCCGTCGTGGGCGTAGGACACTTGAGAGGCTCCGACCTTAGTACGAGAGGACCGGGTTGGACGCACCGCTAGTGTACCTGTTGTGGCGCCAGCTGCAGCGCAGGGTAGCTATGTGCGGAAGGGATAACCGCTGAAAGCATCTAAGTGGGAAGCCCACCTCGAGATTAGGTGTCCCGCAGCATAAGCTGCCTAAAGGGCCGTGGGAGACGACCACGTTGATAGGCCGTAGGTGTAAGGACAGCAATGTCTTCAGCCGAGCGGTACTAATCGCCCGTGAGGCTTGACCAATTTTCTCTCGAGAGGATTTCGGCGAGGCAGGCACTTCAATTGTAAGAGCGTAACGCACGTCATGTTACGCACCGCAATTTCCGGCGGTTATAGCGAGAGGGAAACACCCGTTCCCATCCCGAACACGGAAGTTAAGCCTCTTTGCGCTGATGGTACTGCACTCGAGAGGGTGTGGGAGAGTAGGTCGCCGCCGGTCTTTTGAGAGAAGGCCCCGCTCGTATTGAGCGGGGCCTTTTTCGTTGGTAGTAGGAGTGCGTGGTTGGGATTTCGTCCGGCGAGGCCGGCGCTTCGCTTCGCCGAGCCTCCTCGCTGCGCTGTGGGGTCTCGGCTCGCTCCCGCGCAAACGGCCTCCACGAACGAAGCCCCAACCACGCGTTGTGACCCACAAAGAGCGGCTTCAGCGTCCTCCGAACGTCTCGCCGAAGAAGTCGCCTTCGTTCCACGTCGGGCGGTCAGCCAGATTTGCGACTCGAACGCCAGTTCGGTACGAGAGCCGAGTGAACGCGACCCCGACGTCCCAGTGGATCGGCTGGCTGAGGTCGTCGCTCGGTCGGTGGTATCGTGTACCCAACCAGTCGAGAACCGCCTGGCGCCCGTCGATCGCGGGGTCCGTGCTCTCGAATGCGTTGATGATCGCCAACGCGGGCACGCCCTTCTTGACAAACGCATACTGGTCGCTGCGGACGAAGAAGTTCTGCTTGGGCATCGGGTCGGGCAGGATCTCGTTGTTCATCTCTCGAGCCACCTCTAGAACCAGTTCACCGAGCGAGGAGTGAGGGCTCCCGAGTGCGTGAAAGTCCTTCGACGGAAACGCCATGATGTTCCCATCCATATTGATATTGGTGACGATACGATCGATCGGAACGGGTGGGTGGTGAACGAAGTAATCGGCGCCTAGCAACCCCTTTTCCTCGGCCGCGGTTCCGATGAACAGAACGGACCGCGCGGTCACTTGGGGGCGCTCCGAAAACGCGCGGGCGACCTCGAGCAGCGCAGCCACCCCGGCGGCGTTGTCGAACACCCCGTTGTTGATCGAGTCCGCCTCCACCGGCGCACTGATCCCGATGTGATCGACGTGGGCGGTGTAGGCGACGAACTGCTCCGCCCGGACCGGATCGGATCCGGTCAACTTGGCGACGATGTTGTGGGCTACGACGTCCTCGTGCTGGGTCTCCACCTGGGCCGCGAGCGCGACGCCGAGATCGAAGGCGACCGGCTGGCCGCCATTCGCGACCTCGATCGCCTCCTCCACGCTCATCGGCGCGTGTGAGAAGAGCACCGCCGCTCCATCCATGTTGACGGCGCCCCCGAACTCGAGCTGCGAAAACGACTCATGCGGCGTGCCATCAGGCCCGAGCCACTGCATGCGGCCCCCCTGACGCGATCGTACGAACCGCTCCCACGGGAACCGCTGTGCCAGCTCAGGTGTGAAGATCGTTACTCCGCCCACAGCTCCGTGTGCCACCGCGGCCTTTGCTTTCTCAGCCCCCGACGAGTAGTGCGCACGTGCGTTGGTCGGGAACGTCGGCGGTGCGCCGGCGAGAACGATTACGATCCTGCCCTCGACATCAACACTCGCGTAATCGTCGTGTTCGAAAGCTGGTGCTGAGACACCGTAGCCGATGAACACCGCCTCGGCCGTAACCGAACTGCTCATGCGTGAGAAGTCGGAGTTGGGAACGAACGTGTCCCCGAACGTGAGCTCCGTTCGCTCACCGTTCCGCTCGACAGCGAGTGCGGCGCCCTCCGGTACGAGGCGCGCAATTCGCAGCGGCACGGACTGGAAGAACGAGCCGTCATCGCCGGCCGGCTTGAGGCCGTACGCCGCGAACTGCGCGGCAACGTACGCCGCGGCGAGCGCGTACCCTCGTGTACCCGCCTCGCGGCCCTCGAGGAGGTCGGATCCGAGAAACTCAACGTGGGCACGGAAGGCGGCCGGATGAATCTCGCTCTCCGGCTCGGCTTGCTGTGCGTTCGACACACCGGACAACGCAAACATCATCGATGCCACGACAACCACCATACGAACGATCACTTCATCACCTCCATGCTGTGCATCGGCCAAGTTGCGGACCGGCGCTAGAAACGAGTGCACCCGAAGAGTACTTGGCGGGACGGTAGTTCGCGTTACCTTCGGTCCTATTCGATCGCATCAGTGGCTCGGAACGAGGAGGAACGATGGCAGGATTCTTTTCGTGGGTCGTTATTGGGCTTCTGGCTGGTATGCTGGCCAAGTTGATCAAGCCCGGCCGGCAACGAGGGGGTTGTATCATCACGACGTTGTTGGGTGTAGCTGGTGCCCTGATCGGCGGATTCATTGGTCAGCTGTTGCACTTTGGCAGCATGGAAGTGCTCTCGTGGCGGGGTCTAGGCCTGGCGACGGTGGGCGCGTTGCTGCTCCTCTTTGTTTTTGGGTCGTTCTTCAACAAGAAGTAGAAGCGCGCGCCGCGGGTAACGCGACGCGCGCCATGTCGGAACGTGTACGAGCTAGCCTACGCCGCGCGGGCGATTCCGTGCGCGCGGCAAACGCCGTCCAGAAGTTGGTTGATGGCATCGAGCGCGATCGCGGCGCCAGCCTCGGCTTCCGCGGCGTCTTCGCCAGTCGTCACGCGGTTGGCGAGCAGCTCCCGGGTCTCACCGGCGTGCTCGACGTCGAGCGTGCGGTGCACCTCGAAATAGTCGGTCGCTGGCGAGCCGCTGACTCCGTAATGCTTCTCTAGACCGTCAATCTTCTCAGTTGCCACCGCGGGAACCATCGCTTCGTAGGCGTAGAGCGCCCCTAGGCCACGGGCCACCGGGCCGTTGCTCACCGCCCGGCGAAACGCCTCGACCGCGAAGCTCGTCTCGGGTAGTGAGTCGGTGCTCTCGGCTTCCTCAGCATCGCACCCCACGGCCTCAGCGAACCGCAGCCACAGACCTGGGTGGTGTTCGGGGCCCTCCTCCTCGTCGCGCAGGTTCTTGAGCAGCGTCTGCCGCGTATCCAGATCGTCGCAACGCGAATGGAGCGCCGAGATGTAGGTCGGAAACGCCTTGACGTGCTGGTAATACTGACCGGCATACGTCCGAAGCGCTTCCGGAGAGAGCGTTCCGTCCTGCCACGCGCGGTAGAAGGGGTGCTTCAGGATATGGTGTTCGTCGATCAGAGCATCGATCCGAGCCAAGAAGTCTTGCGGCATCATCGCCTCCGCTAGGGGTGTCAATCGAGCATGGTGGGCACAAAATCTCGACCCCGAATCTACACTACCGCGCCCGGACGTGCTCGATGAGGTGTTGCCCGATGGCGGCGTCGGTCTGGACCCCGCCAAACGGTTCGGCGCCGGGTCCGGTGGCGAAGATCGGGACGAGTTCGGCGGTGTGGCCTTCCGTGATGTAACCGCCGATCAATACGTCGTCTTCGTCAGGAAAGACCGAGAATCCACCCGTTTCGTGGTCGGCGGCGACGACGATCAGCGTCTCCGGATGCGCCGCCTGATAATCGAGGGCACGTCGGATCGCTTGATCGAGGTGGGCCATTTCGGCGGTGATCACCTCCAGCGGTGCGTTGTCGTGTCCGCGCTCGTCGGTTTGCTCGGTCTCGACCAACAGAAAGAACCCGTCAGGATCGCGGTCCAGGATCTCGAGCGCGGCCGCAGTCATGGTTGCCAGTGATGGGTCGCGGCTAGATGCGGTGGCGTTCAGGGTGTTGAACAGGCCCAGCACGTTGGAGAGCGTGTCGAACGGCAGCTCGCGCAGCCGCGACGGGTCCCGGATCAGTGTATAACGATCGCCGAACCGAGGATTGGCCTCGAGCACGCCCTGAGCGTCGCCGAGCAGCACTTCGATGCCATGGTTCGCCATCTGATTGGCGATCTGCGGGTATGCATGGCGATCGCTGGAATGAGTCGCGAACGCCGCCGGCGTGGCATCGATCAGCCGGGCCGTGGTGACGATCCCGGTCGCGAGGCCGGCCTCCTGTGCGAAGTCGATCACCGAAGGTCGCGGCAGCGAGTCCGGTCCCACCCCGATGCCCGAGTAGAACGTGCGCATCCCGATCGCCAGCGCGGTAGCGGCCGGGTGGCTGGGAGGCGCTCAAGAGCGCGCTCCAGTAACCCACGCCGGCCCCGTCGGCGATAAACAGGATGAGCCGAGTCGGGGTCGCTTGCGATTGATCGGCGGCTAGACTTGGAGGCGAGGTGGATCCCGAGCAACCGGTACCGATCGCCAGCATCGTCGAGGCTGCAATCGCTTGAACGATCGAGTTCAGAATCGGACCCCCAGAAAAAGACCCGCAGCCGCCGTCGCGCACGCGATACCCACGATCGCCCAGCGCCGGAGTAGCCCGCCGGGGCGAAGGTCGGGTGCGTCGATCTGGCGCGTCACGCAGTAGTAATTGAGCGCGTACGTTAGCGGCGACAGGAGAAAGCTCGCCACGGCGGCGATGGTCACAAGGACGACCGGGTCGGGCAGGAGCGCGATCTCGACCAATGCGAGCACCACGATAAACACGAGAAAGCCCCAGAAAAGAGGACGCTCACCGGCCGCAGCGGGCGCGATTCGACGGACGCATCCGGCAAAAGCGCGTGGAAAGCCGTCCAGCACGCCGAAGCTGGTTGACGTCATGCCGAAGAATGCCGCGATCAGGAACGGGTAGAGCGCCCAGTTGCCGAGGACGTCGGTGTAGAGCCGAGCGATCGTGATCGCCACCTGGCCGCCCTGTGGCACGGCCCCGGTTGGCCTCAGGACGGCGACGCCGAGAGCCAGAAACATGATCGCCAGCACGAACGATAGACCATAGCCGAGCCGAAGATCGGCGAGCGCGATGTCGAGCACGCCTCGCTGCTGGCCCGGCCCCGGCCCGGCCCGCTCAGCCCACGTGTCCCGCCGCTCGAGCGCCCACATCGAGTGCCAAACCGAAACATCGAGGCCGGTCGGCATCCACCCCAGCAGTGCTGCCGCCAGCACCAGCGAGCCGGTGGGGAGGTGGGGTCGGACGAGCTCGACGATGACGGTGGGTGAAGGAGGCCGGGCGAAAAAAGCGATCGCGGTTATGACCGCGAGAACGGTGAGCATCGCTTTGCTTGCCGCCGATAAACCGGAAAAGCGCCCCGACCAGAGAACCGCCGCACCGAGCGCGGCGATCACCGCACTCCAAGCGACCAGCGATAGCTCCGGCAGCACCGCCCGGGCCACGACCGCGGCCACGCTCAGGACGCCAGCCAAGACCGTCACGCCTTGCACGACGGTGCCAAACAGAAACGTCCACAGCGCCCAGTTGCGAGGCCCTGGAACGCGTGCATACCCGTCCAGCAGAGTCGAGTTGGTGGCGACCGCGTACCGAGGTCCGAAATCGAATGCCGGATATTTGAAGAGATGGGCGAACGTCACCAGCCAAAGGAGACCGTAGCCGTAGAGCGCGCCCGCGGTTGGCGCGAGGATGAGATGGCTGGCCCCGATCGCCGTGGCCGCCATGACCAGCCCCGGACCGAGCCATCGCACCCAGTCGAGACGATCGGCCCAGCGAGCTTCAGGGGTGCCGGTTTGGCGAGACATGCGCCTGCAAGATTGGGCGTGCAGGGCTCCAATACCAGCCCCACGGACTCGGCTTCAGGGGGTGAAAGAGCCGGGAGGGTCGTTTGACCCTCCCGGGGAGTGCGTACGGAGTGGTGAGTTGGCTACTGCAGCTTCGCGATCGCCGCCGGTCGGACGAGTGCCGTGCCGGCCGACACGAACTGGTAGTCGGCAACCTCCTGGAAGATCTCGCGCGCTTTGTCGGTGTTACCGGCTGCTTCATGCGCGAGCCCAAGATGGTACTTGATGAACGGGTTCTGCAGGTTGCCCTGCTCGTAGTGGGCGATCGCTTGTTCGGCGTTGCCCTGGCGGAGAGCGACCAAGCCGTGCACCTGGTGATAAGGCTCGAGCTTGCGTGGGTTGGCGTCACCCTCTAGTAGCGCCTTGCTCTCCTCGGCCTTGGTTCCCGCGGTCTCGAAGTCACCGCTGCGGGCGGCGAGGCGACCCTCCCAGATCCGCATTGCGGCCTCCTGCTGACGGGTGAACTCGACGTCGCCCGTCGCTTCGGCATTTTCCCGCATGAGTGCTGTCAGGTTGCGGACGGCGGTTTTTGCCTCGGGAATCAGCTCATTGTAAAGAGCAATCGTCGCCGCGTTCGAGAGAGTGAACTGCCGGACGGAGCGCATTTGGTCGGCGGGGATGTCGAGGTCCGCATACTCGGCATCAATTTTCTCTAGCTCACCAATCGCCGCTTTTGGATCGCCTTCGTAGACGTGGACAAAGGCGCTGAAGTTGGCGTTGGTGATTTTGTTGGTGCCCTTGTCGACATCGGCCGCCAGCTGGTAGTCGGCCCGCGCTTCATCGTAGTTGCCGAGGAACGTGTTGACGATCCCACGCTTTAGCGCGGCCAACCCAAGCGCTGGGTCCTTGTCGAGCGCGGTCGTATAGAGCTCGCGCGCGCCTTCGTAGTCGACGAGGGCACGCCGGACATCGCCACGGAACGAGTACCCCATCGGGTTATCGGGGTCCAGCTCGACGACCCGCAACGCGTGCTTCTCGGCAGCGTCGAAGTCGTAAGGCTCCTGGAACATGGTCGAGAAAAAGAGTCCGGCGTGCGCGCCGACCATCTGCGGGTCGAGCTCGACTGCCCGAGCCGTCGATGCACGCGCTTCGTCGACTGCCAGCCGTGCTGCCTGAACGCCGGCCAGAACGACGTGTGCCCGCGGACTGGTGGGGTATTGCTGGACGAGCGTGTTGGCGAGCTCGAGCTGGCGGTCGGTGTTGTTGTCCTGACCTGCCTGCACGATCTCGACGAGAATCCGCTCGCCGTCGCTCGCGCCTTCCAGGTTTGCGGCCGCTTGACCGATGGCTGCTCGCGCTTCTTCAGGCGAGAAGACCGTGTTCGCGATGCCGATGTAGCCCCGCACGAACGTGGGGTCCTGCTCGATGGCGAGCCGGAAGTGGTCGAGCGCTGGCACGGCACGGCCCACGTCAAAGAGTGCCTGGCCCTGCTCGAAGTGGGCGAGCGCGGATTCCGATGTCGTCGTGGTCGGAATCTCCTCGACGGCGACTTCCTCCACGTACTCACCGGCTTCTTGTTGCTGGCCACATGCCGCGAGCAGGACCGTGACTCCAAACGCGACACACAATCGTTCGAGAGTGTTCAAGGTCTCCCTCCGATTCATTGAATAGCTACAGTTGGCTGGATTCAAGCATAGAGACGCCGCCCCACGCTGTTTTCGCTCAATCCTCTTCGCTGGGAACGACCGCACAGAAGCTACCATCCCTACGCGTGGCTCGCCCGGGTCCGGCGCCCAGGCCTATGTTGGCCGGGATGACACATACCCTCGAACAACAGGATCGGTGGCGCCGCGCGGCACCGCGGTGGCGGATCCACCAGGGGTTCGTGCGCGCTCTCACCGCGCCAGCGTCGGAGGCGCTATTGGCCGCCGCCAAGCCTGCGCCGGGGGAGACGTGGCTCGATGTCGCTGCCGGCGTCGGCGATCCGGCGGTGTCACTGGTCGATCGCGTTGCGCCGAGTGGCCGGGTCGTGATGACCGACCTCGTTCCCGATATGCTGCGTGCGGCCCGCGACAACGTCCGCGCCAAGGTCGGCGACCGATCGGGTGGCCTTCTACCGGTCGCCGCTGCAGCCGAGGCGTTACCGGCAAATGGCGTGTTCGACGGTGTCACGTGTCGCTTCGGGGCGATGTTTTTCGGCGACCCACCCGTTGCGCTGAGCGAGATCCGTCGATCGCTCGCCCCGGGCGGACGCGCAGCTTTTGTTGTGTGGGCCGATCGTGAGCAGAACCCCTACTTCACCGAGATTGATGGTGCCCTCCGCGATGTCATCCCCGACTTACCAGTGCACGAACCCGACGAGCCGCATGTCTTTCGCTACTCGCCAAGCGGGAAACTCGCCGCGCTCATGGAAACCACCGGCTGGGTGAACGTAGACGAGCTGGAAACGCCCTTCACGATGAGCGTGGCGATCTCTGCGAGCGAGTTGTGGGATCACACGGTGGGGTTGAGCGTCGAGGTCGCCGGTTTGGTTGAAGAGTTCGGTGCCGACCGCGCGGCCGAACTCAAGTCGATCTTCGAGAGACGAGTGGCGCGGTACTTCCCGGACGGGACGATGTGCATGCCGGCCGTCGCCCGTCTGGTGCTGGCGCGCGCGCCGGATTGAGGTCTACTCCCGCGCTGCTTTCCCCAGCCCCGGACCAGCCGTGCGCCAGACGACCCACAACAGGGATCCGATCCACAGACCGTAGACGACGAGTCGGACCGGGTGAACCGCAATCGTTGTTACCACATCGCCTGACTGGCCGAGACCATGCTGCAGAATAACGCGCGAGACTTGTTCCGCGGTGAACCAACCCCACAGGACGATCGCCCAGTACATGCCGATCAGCTTCCAGCGCCCCATGCGCACGGCGGGCGGCAAGTAGCGCGTGTTCAGCACCGTAACGACGAGCGCGAAGCAGTACATCGAGGCGATCGTGAACGGTCCGGCGATCAAGACCAGGAAATTTGGTTGCAGAGCCTCGAAGCTCTCGCCGCCCAACCACGAAGCGGTGATGACGATCATGCTGGCGCCGACGAAAACTGTCAGCAAGATCAAAAACGTCCGGCTCAATGTGAGGCGGCGCGTGTGGCGGCCGACCCGATGGTAGACGATGTCGCCGGTAATACGGGTCACTGTGTCGACGATGCCGAGTTGGGTCGAGAACAGGACCAAAGCACCACCGAGCAGGAACACGATTTCGAGCCAGGCTCCACTGCGCTCGCGAAGGACCTCGGCCTGAGCTAGCACCGTGCCGATCTGATCACCGGCCAGTTCGGGGTTTCCGGTGCCGATGGTGGCGCTCACCAGCAGCGTCGTGATGACTACGCTCAACAGGATGAGGACCACGAACGTGGCCAGTAGCTCGCGCTGAGCCAGCCTCACCCAGCCGCGGAACCTCGCCAGGGCTGTCTCGCTGTGGACGGAGAACGCGAACCCGCGGTCAGTGACCCGCTCGTTCTCGCCCCGGATGCCGCAGATCCGGCCTTGGTAGACACCCATCCCGAACCCCTTGTCACGGATCCACAACGATTGGGCGAGCAGCAGAGTCCCACCGCTGCCAGCGTACGCGACTGCAATAAGGAGCGTTGGAAACTGCTCGCCGGAGAGCAACGATCGCGGCGCGCTGCCGATCGATACCGCACCTTTGGCCAAAGCGGTGACGTCACCGTACGTAACTCCGACCGCTAACAATGCCAGAAAGAGAAGCGGGAAGAAGAGCAGTATCAGGCCGATCTCGAACCTTTCGAGCGCGTTGTACACAACTCTCGAGAACGCCAGCGCAAACCAGATGAAGGCCAGCATGAACAGGGCAATCGGGTGCCAAGTCGGGATGATCTCAGTGCCTACGATGGTGTTGATCGTCGTCCGTGAAAACTCGGCCGAAACCGCCGCCCAACCTGGCCAGAAGAACGAGACCAGCGTGGCGGCCAGGAAGAACCACGGCCAGAACGCACGGCGGTCGAGGCGCGCCATGGCGGTGAACACCGATTCGCCGGTGGCCAAGCTCCATCGCTCGATCTCGCTGATGACGACGAACTGGGTGAGCACGCCGACCCAGAACAGCCACCAGATCGCGAAGCCATTGGCGGCGATCAGATTCGGCCACAGGAGGAACTCGCCTGCCCCCAAGCCCATACCGAGCGCGATCATCGACGGGCCGATGACGTTCTTGAGCCGCGGTACGCGGGGAACGTCGTTTAGCTCATAGAGTGGAGGACCGGCACCGCGGCGCGGATAGTCGGCCGACGGTGGTGCATCGGGCAAGCGCGACTCGTCGATGGGGCGGAAGACCCCATCGCGGTAATCAACACCCTCGCCCGGAGGGCACAGGATCTCTTCATCGATCATGCCGGCGCGCAACCCTAACCCTGGAGCCGTCTCGATCGCAAGCCGGCGCTGGTGTGCGAGGAGACCGCCGGCCGTTAGTATGCCGCGACGTGTCCGCGGGCTCTCCAATCGATCAGCACATCGTGTACTCGACCGCTTATGAGGCCGACATCGGACCTCATGTGTTCCCGACCGAGAAGTTCCGCGGCGTGTTCGAGCGCTTGGTCGCTGAAGATGGGCTCGAGCGCCCGCTCGAGCCGGAGCGACCCGATCAGGAAGCGTTGCTTCGGGTTCATACGGCGGAATACATCCGCGACCTCGAGCGCGGGCGCCACACCGAGCGCACGCTAGCCAGCGAGCTGCCGATCTCGGGTGAGATCGTCGAGTGGTTCATGCTGTCTTGTGGCGGCACGATGCTGGCTTGCCGGCAGGCGCTCACGCTGGGGTGGGCGGCCCATCTCGGGGGCGGCTTCCACCACGCCTTCCCGGGTCACGCCGAGGGGTTTTGTTACCTCAACGACTTGGCGGTGGCCGCCCGCGCGGTGCAGGCCGAGGGGAGCGTGGAGCGGGTGGCGATCATCGACGTCGATGTACACCAGGGCAACGGCACGGCGGCGATCTTCGCCGATGATCCTACGGTGTTTACTTTCTCGATCCACCAGGAAGACAACTACCCGATCAAGGCGCGGAGCGATCATGACATCGGACTCATATCGTTCGATCCCCGTCGGGAAGGCAGTCCGTTGGTGACCGACTCCCTTTACCTGGCCGAGCTCGAGCCTGAGGTGATCGACCTGCTCGACGACTTTCGACCGGAATTCGTGCTGTATCAGTGCGGAGCCGACCCGTACGAGCACGATCAGTTGGGTGGGTTCCGGCTCACCCGGCGTGGACTGGCACGCAGAGACGCCACGGTGCTCGGTGCGTGTCGTGAGAGGCAGATCCCCGTGGCGATCACGCTGGGTGGTGGATACGCCATCGATGTTTCGGATACGATCGCGATCCATCTGGAGACGGTGCGGACCGCCCGGCGAGTCTGGGCCGGTGAGCGGGAGATCGAGCGATGAGCGACCCGGTTATTCCCCCCGGCGCGTCGGTACCGATCGAAACCGGTCGCGGCAGCATGCTGGCAGCGTTTCGCGAGCCCGGCTTTCGACTCTTTTGGGGTGGCGCGCTGATCTCGAACATCGGGTCGTGGATGCAGAACGTGGCCCAGGGGTGGCTCGTGCTCGAGCTCACCGATTCGGCGTTTATGCTGGGGCTGGTCGGGTTCGTGTCGACGATCCCGATGCTGATCCTCCTGCTCTTAGGCGGAGTCATTGCCGATCGCGTCGATCGCCGCCGGCTGCTATTGGTGACGATGACCGGCATGATGGTCTTCGCTGGCGCGCTCGCGGTACTGACGTGGCAGGGCGTCGTCACGATCTGGCACATCGTGATGCTTTCGTTCTTGTCAGGTTGTGGGATCGCGCTCGCGGCGCCCGCGTATCAGGCGTTCGTGCACGATCTGGTCGGCAAGCGTCACCTGCAGAACGCCATTGCGCTCAACTCCGCCCAGTTCAACCTCTCACGCGTGGTGGGTCCGAGCTTGGCCGGCATCGTCGTGGTGCCAATCGGCTTGGCGGGTTGCTTCGGTTTGAACGCAGTGTCGTTCCTAGCGGCGATCGCGACGTTGTTTCTAATCCGGGTTGGGGCGCGGCCTGTGTTCGCGACCGCGCCGGTGTGGCAAAGCTTGCTCGAAGGCGTGACGTACGTTCGGCAGCATCGCAGGGTGCGCGTTTTGTTGTTGCTAACTTCGTTGGTCAGCGTCCTGGCGATGCCGTACTCGACATTGCTCCCGATTATCGCCCGTGACGTTTTGGGTCTCGACGCGTCCGGGCTCGGCTACTTGTACGCGATCGGTGGGCTGGGTGCCGTAGCCGGTGCGCTGTCGCTGACCGTTCGCAAACTGTTTCGTCAACGGGGCATCTTCCTGTTGGCGATGGTGACCACGACCGGGCTGGCGACGAGTGCCCTCGGCCTCGCCAACACGGTCGTCGTTGCGGTCATTGCGCTGGTCGTGATCTCGTTCGCCGCCACCAGCTCGATCGCGCTTATGAACACGCTGCTTCAGGAGTTGGTAGACGATGAAAAGCGCGGTCGGGTGCTGAGTATGTATGGGTTGGCGTTCATGGGAGCATTCCCGATCGGGAACTTGTTGGCAGGTACGATCGCGCGTTATTCGTCGGCATCCACGACGCTGGCGGTGACAGGTGCGATTCTGGCAGCCAGCGGAGTGTACATCGCCGCTACCCGGCCCCGGGTGAGAGCTATCGCGTGAGAATCGCGATGATCGCGTTGCTCGTGTTTATCTGGGGCTCGACCTGGCTAGTGATCAAGATCGGGCTCACCGACCTGCCACCGTTTCTATCGGCTGGAGTACGCTTTGCGCTCGGGGCGACGATCCTGTTCGTGGTGGCGGCGGTGCAAGGTGTCGTGTCGATCCCGCGCTCGGTTCGACTGCACGCTGCACTCTTCGCCCTGGGAACGGGCTCGTTTTCGGTGAACTACGGGGTCGTGTATTGGTCGGAACAGTACTTGCCATCGGGCCTGACGGCGGTGTTGTTTGCCACCTTTCCGTTCTTCACGCTTCTCGTCGCTCATCTCATTGTTCCGGGGGAGCGAATCACCGCCAGAAAGATGATCGGCGTGGCGTTGGGGTTCACAGGTGTCGTATTGATCTTCCGAACGGATCTGACCGTCGCCCACCCACGGGGGCTGACCGCCGCGATGGTGTTGCTCGTGTCGCCCGTGGTAGCGGCGATCTGTACCGTGGCGATCAAGCGGTGGGGCAGTCAGATCCACCCGTACACACTGACAACGCTGCCGATGACGTACGGTGCGCTCACGCTGCTCGCGGTCTCACTGATGACAGAAGACATCCAGTCGGCACGCTGGTCCGCGACGGCGGTCGGTTCGATCGTTTACCTGGCGATCTTTGGGTCGGTCATCGGGTTCGTCGTCTACTACACGCTGCTGAGGAAGGTCGCGGTAACGAGCCTGAACCTGATCGCCTACTTGTTTCCGGTGGTCGCGGTGGTGCTGGGGTACTTGGTCCTGGACGAGGTTCTCGAGCCGCTGACATTGGTCGGTGCGGGTGCGATCATGATCGGGATCGTGATCGCGACTTACCGCCGTGGTGTACCTGGCGGAGGCGGGTCGTTGAGCCAATCGGCGGGATCGGACTCCGCCTCCCACTTGACCCCCTCGAACACGGTGCGGCAGCCACGGCAGTAGTACTGCCGCGTCATGAGGCTCGAGCCAAACGACGCCTCCATGACGACGTCATGCGACCCGCAGTGCGGGCATTTATGGGTGTGGGTCGGATCGGTGTCAGGCGGTCTTGAAGGCGACATTCTTGGTGCCCCTGAGCTCGTCAAGGATCGCCGCGTCCGGACCGCCCCGATCGAGTCTACGGCGAGCCGGGTCCCAATCTTCCCAGCTGAGCGGCTCTGCAAGCGTCCACCCCTGGCTGCCGCTCGTCAGCCCGACGGTTTCGGGTTCTGCCAGGAGGTTGGCCAGCCGATCGAGCAGCCGCTGACGCAACGCATCGTCATCGATGTGTTTGAGCTCGGCCGTCACCAGCGTCGCGTCCTGGGCGGGGGGTCCGAAAAACGCGCTCGTGTCGCGGATCGCGCGAGAGAGGCTGCCGTGCAGCGCCTCCCGTGGCGCGCCGCCCTGTTCTTCCATGAGCCGCACCCACCCCTCAGCGTGGGCATAATGAAACCGCTCCTCTAGCAACATCTTGTCGGCGATTCTGGCGATGGAGTCGAAACCCCCACCGGCGAATGCGCTGATTATGAGGGAGAGCGCTTGATCGACGACGACGTTGGCGGCCACCAAATCCGCCCAGCTCTCGAACGCTCTATCGAGAAACGCGATCGACGCGAACGCTTGAGGCGCTCGGGTATCGTTTAGCGGGTCGATTTCGACGTCGAACTCTCGCTTGAGAATGCGGTTGAACAACCGCGTGTGGCCGAACTCCTCTTGCGCCATCGAACAGGCCGCGATGCCAGCTTCGATCGCCGGTGGGCCAAATGTCCACTCACCGTAATGGTAGCCGAGCAAGAGCTTGGTATCGCTGAGCGCGATGACTGTTGTCTGGAGTCCCAGTCGAGTGGCATCGTCCAACTCGGGTTTCGCAGTCGGTTCGCTCATGCGCCCTCGACTCCGGTCCCGTCGTCATTCGCTGGATGCGCGCTTACGATCGATGCTCGCGGGATGACCCACATGTCGCTCCAGTCCTCTTCGTCGTAGATCTTCCAGGCGTAAACTCGTGCGAGATCGATGTGCGGCGCATTGAGGGTGCCGATGTGGGACATTGGATCGCCCGGTGCGATGCGGCAGAAGACCTCGAAAACTTCGTCTGTCATACGCTTAGCCCGACAGCTTTTAGAAGCATCCGGCCACGATCGGTGAGCTTTTCCTTGGTCCAGGGCGGCGACCAGACGACCTCGATCGCGACGTCGGTGACCCCGGGAATCGATCCGACCGCTCCGCGGATGTCCTCTAGGATCATATCCATGCCCGGGCATCCGATCGAGGTGAATGTGAGTTTCATCTCGACTGCGCCCGAGCGATCGACCGAGACGTCGTAGATCAACCCCATGTCGACCAGCGACACGGGCATCTCGGGGTCGTTGATCTCCTCAAGAGCTTGCCAGATCGTGGTTTCCGAGACTTGTGTCACGCCGCGAATCTACGCCTGACGGCTGACGGTCACCAACCGCCAGGTGACAAGAGTGCTCCGAACAACCGCAACAGCGCGAACCCGGACGCGATCATCAAGGTCGACGAGGCGTTCGACGGTAGTTTTATGTTGTTTCTTCCGCTCGAGCGAGAGGAAACTCGGTGCTGACGTGTCAGAACGGCTTGGCTGCTATCAGTCGGATCGTCCTGGCCCGGGTCGAGGGTCCCTAGCGCAGCCGTTTCCGTTGCCGCCACCGAACAGGTCGGTTCCGCGGCCCTGGATCATCTCGGTGTAACGCTCGTTCATCGGACCCCGTGCACGCCACCGTTCCCAGACCTGCTCCCAAGTGATCGACTCCTCGAATAGCCATCTCTTTTCGGAGGGATCGAACTCGCACGGCAGGTCGTATTCGAGGTCGAACTCGCTAGTGTCACGGTTGTAATGGGCGGGGACTTCCACGCCGACCTCGGCACACAACGGCACCACCGACGCCATCCAGGTCTGCCTTAGCTCGTCGTTGGTTTTCCCCTTGAGGCGGTACTCGAGCTGTTCGGAGTGTCGCTTTAGCTCGTCGGGCAGGCCAAACCACTCGATTCCGGTGGGGAACATCCAGTCGACGGCATGCTGCAGCATCTCTTTGACCTCGCCACCCGCCTTTGATAGCCGGCGCATCCACGACTCCCCATGTCGTAGGTGGAAGTACTCCTCCTTGTCGACCTTGACCAGCGCTCGCTTGAGCGGACCGTACGAAGTGTTTTGGTGGACGTCTGAGAGCAGTACGATTCCGGCCCGATCGAACAGCCCGTTGGCGACCGCCATCTCGGCCCAGTTCTCGAGTGGCTGATCGAACCCGTAGGGGTTCTTGAACTCGTTGGGCTGCCGTCCGAATACCAGTTGCTCCTTGTCCTCACCCAGATCCTCGAGCAGTCGGTAGGCAATGTTTGCGTGGCCGAGCTCGTCCTGGATGACGGCGCTGACCGCGATCCGGCTGGAGATCGTCGGCGCATCCTTGGCGGCCATGTAGTAGGCCGGGGCGCTCATCAGCTCGGTGTCGCCCTGGACCAGCATCTGGGTCACGATCGCCTTGAGGTACCCCGGCGTCATGTCAGCCTTCGACTCCAGGATAAAGCCGTTGGCGACGCGCTCCTTTAGCTCGTCTTCGCGGCTCGTATCGGTGGGAATGTTCGGATCAGCCATGCCGAAACCTTAGCGCTCGATCTGCCAGATCGTGGTTCGAACTCGGACCCACTTCGAGTCGGCTGCGTCGGGGTGTGGCTCGACCGACAGCTCGAGCGACGACTCGCCCTGTGTCGCACGCAGCGTTCGGACCGCGCCGGTTGAGTCCTCGCCAGCCATCTCCCAACCGCTTTCAGGCAGCGACATCCGATACCATTGCAGCACGACGTTCAGCCGGCGGGGTACGACGAGCGTCGCCTCGCTGAGCGTGCCCCCGGTCCCCGGCGTGGCGCGCGCCACAACGATCGTACTCTCGGGGATGACCGGGAAATCGGCTGAGAACTCTGCCGGCAGGTCGACCGGCGTGGGCGCCAGAGTCTCAACGGCGGCCTCGGCGAGCTGGCCTGGCCCGACATCGGCGATCTCTTCCTGGGTTGTCGGGTTGTCGGGCGCCTTGCCGCACGCGACCGACGGAGTCAACATCAGTAGCACCGTCATGATCGTCCGAGTGGGATGCAACATCGTGTCTCCGGGGAGTGCGAAAAGTGGTTGAGAAATCGAAGGCAGAGCGTACGGGCGGAGAGAGCGTGAGTCAAGTCTCCACAAAGTGCTGGACGATCGGGCATTCGACCCTGCCACCTGAGCGATTTCTGGCGCGGCTCGATGCTCACTCAATCCAACAGATCGCCGACGTCCGGCGCTACCCCGCGTCGCGTCGTCACCCGCAGTTCAATCGCGAGACACTGGGCACGTTTCTCGATGCGCGCGGGAAAAAGTACCGCTGGTTCGAGGATCTGGGTGGCCGGCGCAGTGGCGTGCCGGCCGAAGAGTCGCTCAACCGCGGCATCGCGAACGATGGTTTTCGTCACTACGCCGATTACATGCTGAGCACCGAGTTTGACCGCGAGTTTGCTGCACTCGTGGCCTGGTTGGCAGAGGGCCGGACGGCGCTGATGTGCGCCGAGGTGCTGTGGTGGCGCTGCCATCGGAGGTTGCTCAGCGATCGGCTGGTCGCCGCCGGTGGCCAGGTTGAGCACATCCTGGACGACGCAAAAGTGCAGTCGCACCCGCTCTGGGATCTCGCTACTCCCGCCGGGTCAGGGCTCGTCTATCCGCCCGATCAAGGCGAGCTCGGCCTCTGACCCGGTTACTCGCCAAACAGGATCGAGAATCCGGCCGAGACCTCCCAGTTGTTGTCCGGGTCCGTGTCGCCGTTAGCCCTCTCGAACCAGATGATGTTGTCACGGGCGTCGACGCGGATCGCCCACGACGGGTTGTCCATCCGGTTGAACCACTTGAGGCCGATCGCGAGCGGTAGCAGGAAATCGGTCTGCAAATCATCGATCGCTTCCGGTGCGTCGTCGATGCGCGTCGAGGCGGCTCCCAGGCCGGCGCCCGCAAAGAACCGCAATGGGTTGTCCGATTGGAAAGTGTAGTCGACCTCGAAGCTGTAAAGGTACGTGTTGACGTCGACGACTTCGTCGAAGCCGGTCTCGTCGTTGCCGATCGGCACCCAGTCGAAGTTGCCGCCAAAGCCCCAGCCGCTCGCCTTGTGGAGCATGAAGCGAGTCCCGAGTAGACCGTTGGAGTCGCCTTCGTCGGGGAACAGCCCTCCGGCGTGAATGTTGAGCTCATAGGGCGGAAGCGGGTTGTAGGGTCGCTGCGCCAGCGCCGGTCCGACCAGGAGAAGAGTCAGGCCAGGAACTACCAACATCGATCGCATCTTCATGCTCACCTCGTATCTCGTCGGTTGCGGGTTGTCATGATGGCGCATACCCGCGCGGGCGATTCGGGGTTCCGAGTCAAGTGGCGAGGTTGGGAGCGGCCGCGCAACTTGTTTCCAGGAGGCCTGCTATGCGAACGATGAGAACGGTATGCACGGTGGGGTTCGGCGTTGCGCTGACGTTCCTGGTCGCGCCCGGAGTCGCGCCGGCCCAGGATGTGATCGAGCCGGCCTCGAAGGTACGGGTGATCGAGGCGCGTAGTCGCGTAGGAGGACAGCTGGTGCGCCAGGTCGTCGAGGATCTGGAACCAGCCGAGGTCCTGCGCGTCCAGATCGAGCTGGGTCGCGCCGGTTTTGATCCCAAGTTTCGAAACGGCGTCGTCAACACCTCGACCCGGCGTGCTTTGCGCCGCTTCCAAATCGCGCGTGGTCTTCGTATCTGCAGTTGCATTAGCTACGAAACGGTGATCGCGCTGGGCATCCGACCGGAATTGCTCATCGGTGGGGGGTCGACGATCGCGTACGGTGACCACCGCGATCACGGCGTCATCGTGGTCGTGCCGGGCTTCGCTTCGCGCCATCAACATCGCGCCAAGCATCGTTACCTTTCCGGCGTCGTAGTGGGTCACGAACCCGCTCTTGGTGCTGGGCAAGCCAAAGAGATCTTCCCGCGCTCGTCGGTGGCTGTGCGGGAGCAGCGACCGGCCCCGACCCGGAGTCGAACGCCTTTGAGGATCCGTCCCGCGCGAGGCCGCTGATCGCGTCGAGACGTCGTGGTCAAAAAAAAGGGCCCCCGTTGATTTCAACGGGGGCCCTTCGTGCAGTACGGCCGAGTTGGTCCTCACCCAGTCGTGCCGCGAATTCCTTGGTCGACTTGATAGGGTTGGAACGCATCCTTTGGTGCGCACAGCGGTACGTACGATTTGGTGTAAGGAGGACGTGCGTCGGCTGGCACGTAAACCGGTACGCCATCGTACTCACCGATCTGCATCAAGTCTTCGGCCGGCAGCGTAGTCGCTGAACCGAACTGGATCCAATTTCGACCGTCGACTGAGATATTGTCGTTGTACCGGTACCAGTCGCGGCCGTCGGCGCACGAAATGACGGGCTCTGGCTCGGGTTCTGGTTCCGGCTCGACCACTACTGGACAGCCTTCGGCGTCAACCAGCGTTCCGGCAGGGGTTGCGGGGCACTGGTCGCGATCGTCAGACACGCCGTCGCCATCGGAATCGATCGGGACTGGACAGCCAAACGAATCGACGCGAACCGCGATCGCCGTATTTGGGCATTGGTCACGGTTGTCATAGACGCCGTCGCCGTCAGAGTCAGCCGGCGGTGGCGGTTCAGGCGGACCACCGCCAAAGAAGAACGAGAGCCCGGCGGTGACTTCCCAGTTGTTGTCTACTCCTGTGTCGCTGCTCTCAACCGCGGCGAAGCTGAATTCATCGCGCCAGATCAAGTTGTCACGGACATCCACGCGAAACCCCCACGTCGGACTGATAACGCGGTTGTGAACCTTGAATCCGCCAAACAGCGGTACGAGGAGATTGGTGTTGGACTCATCTTCGCCGCTCGGAGGGATATCGGTCACGCGCTCGGTTGCACCTCCGACGCCGGCGCCGACGAAGAAGTTCGTTCGGCTAGCCGAGGGAAACGTGTAGTCGACGTCTACGCTGTACAGCATGACGTTGAAGTCGATGTTGCCGCCGCCAGACTCCAGAGGGAGATCCACGCGGTCAGCAAAGACCCAGTCGAAGTTCCCGCCGATACCCAGACCGCTCTCACCGTGGCGAGCGAGCCGCAGCCCCGCTAAGACGTCGGTGTCGGTGCCCGTGTCGAACAAGCTGCCGCCGCGATCGAACGTCATCGAGCCGCCATGCAGATTGAGTTCGGTGTACGAATGCTGGCCCCGAGCGATCGATGGGGAAACCGCGACGAATAGGGCAGCGAGCGCAATCGCCCAAGAGTGTCGCATCATGACACCATCCTTTTGTTTTTGTCTGAGACGGGGCACAACCAATCTAACGAATCGGCATCGGCGTTCGAAACCCCGCTCTGCTAGGGGGACTCGAAGGGCGTCGGGTACTCGCTTTGGGGTAACGGGCGCTCCAGCCTGAGCCAGACCACGGCTGCCAAGATGAGCATGCCACCGACGTACTGAAACGTTCCGATACGCTCGCCGAGGATGAAGCTCGCTGCGATGACGGTAATGATCGGCTCGATCGTGCTGTAGATCGACGCCCGACCGGCGTCGACGTACCGGAGTCCGATCGCCAGCAGCGTGATCGGCAGGGCGGTCGAGAACACGGCCAAGAGCAGCATAAACACGATCGCGCGTGTTCCCCCGCCGAGCTGCCATTGACGAGCACCGGTCGCGGCCGCTGTCGCGACAATTGCGGTAGCGGTGATGATGACCGCTGCGCTTCCGACCGCCGGTAGCGAAGGGAGCACCTTGCGGCCGCTGACCAGGTACAACGACAACGCTGCAACGGCCAAGAGAACAAGCGCGACGCCTATTGGATTGACGCCCTGCGCGCCGATCCCGACCAACAACCCACATCCGATGACCGCCAACCCCACTGCTACCAACCGTCGAGAGGTCAGCCGCTCGTCGAGCAGCATCGCTGCGAGCACGATGACCACCACCGGGTAGGTATAGAAGATCAGCGTCGCGGTACTGGCCGGAACCCAACGCAGCGCGAACGTGAAAGACAGCGCATCCACCGCGTAGATGGCGCCCAGCGAGACCAACGCGATGATCGCTCGCCCCGATGGCCGCCGTCGGTGACTGACGCCGACTACCAACCAGACGAGTGCGGCTGCGATCGTAAACCGCCACGCCGTCAACGGCAGCGGTCTGGCTCCGGCCTCGAGCGCCAGCTTGGTTAGGACCGATAGGAAGCCGAACGCGATGGCGGACGCGAAGATAGCAAGCGTAGCAGCTCGTTCCCGTGGCATGGCGCGGCAATCTACCGGCCCCTATGATTGGCCGCGAACGCATGAAGACGCCGGGCTCGAATTCGCGTGATGAGTTGTCGCTCGCCGACACGGTCAAGCCGTACGCGTCGCACTTCTTTGCATGTACAGGGTCGGCTGCGTGGCCGGCGCGGATCGAAGAGGGGGGCGACTTGCTGGGGCGTATGGCGCGCGACGTCCGCGCAGCGGGCGAGAATCTCCCCTGCCCGCCTAAGTTGACCGCGACCGACGAGCCCAGCTACGGAGGCGGGTTCGACCTGCTCGCGTTCCCGCTCGGGGTCCGGTATCACGACGTCGACGAGACGTCCTGGCCGATTGTCTTGGACGACGCGGTGAACGGACGCCGCGGCCCAAGCGCGATTCCGCACACCCGGCTGAACGGGACTCATGTGTTTGTCTGCACGCACGGGGCGCGGGACGATCGGTGTGGACAGTGCGGGCCGGCGATTGTATCCGCGCTTCGTCGTGCCTGTCGACACGCGGAGCTCGATGACGTAAGCGTGCGCGCCACCAGCCACGTCGGTGGACACAAGTTCGCCGGCAACGTCTTGATTTACCCGGACGGAGTCTGGTACGGGCACGTCCGGCCCGAGGACGCATCGCGAATCGCGGTCGGACACATTCGGGACCGTACCGTGATAGCGGAACTCTTGCGCGGGAGGATGCAATCGGCATGACGGAGCCGCTGACCCAGCTCACCGACGAAGAAGCGCTGTTTGCCGATACCGTGCAGCAATTCGCCAACGATGTGATCGGGCCACGTGTGCACGATATGGATGCGGCTGGAAAGCTCGACCCCGAGATCATCCCACAGTGCTTCGAGCTCGGGCTGATGGGGATCGAGATCCCCGAGAAACACGGTGGCGGTGGGGCTTCGTTCTTCTTGGCCTGCCTGGCGGTGGAGCGACTCTCGAGTGTCGATCCGTCAGTCGGGGTGTTCGTCGACGTCCAGAACACCCTCTTCAATAACTGTTTGCTGAGGTGGGGGACCGAGGCCCAGATCGAACGCTACGCGCCACGCATGGCCGTGGACACGGTTGGCGCGTACGCGTTGAGCGAATCGTCGTCGGGGAGCGATGCCTTCGGCCTGTCGACGCGCGCCGAGCGGGACGGTGACGAATACCTGTTGAACGGGTCGAAGCTTTGGATTACGAACGGCGCAGAGGCGGGGGCGTTCGTGGTGTTTGCTACGATCGATCCCGATGCCGGTTACAAAGGCATCACCGCGTTCTTGGTGGAGCGGGAGTTCGAAGGATTCTCGGTTGGCAAGAAGGAGGACAAGCTCGGCATTCGCGCGTCGTCGACTACCGAGCTGCTGCTCGAGGGTTGCCGGGTGCCGGTCGAGAACGTTCTCGGCGAGCCTGGCAAGGGGTACAAGGTGGCGATCGAGACGCTGAACGAAGGCCGGATCGGGATCGGCGCGCAGATGGTAGGGTGTGCTCGGGGCGCTCTCGACGCGGCGCTCGGTTACAGTCACGAGCGAGAAGCGTTTGGTCGAGCGATCTTTGGCTTCCAGGGAGTGCAATTCGAGTTGGCGCAATTGGCGACCGAGCTCGAGGCCGCGCGGCTCATGGTCTACAACGCTGCCCGGCTAAAGGACGCCGGCCAAGCGTTTTTGAAGGAAGCAGCAATGGCCAAGCTCTATTCATCACAAGTCGCGGAGCGGGTCACGAGCGCGGCGATCGAAATCTACGGTGGTTATGGGTACACCAAGGACTATCCGGTCGAGAAGTTTTACCGCGACGCCAAGATCGGGAAGATCTACGAGGGCACGTCGAACATGCAGTTGGCGACGATCGCCAAGGCGATGCAGGAGTAACGGACGTGCTCGCCTGCCAAAAGGGGGAGTTCTCGCTCCCGAACGACCTGCACTATCTGAATTGCGCGTACATGTCGCCGCTGCCCAAGCGGGCCGAGGCCCCAGCCATCGACGCAATCGAGAAAAGCCGCGTCCCGTCGCAATACACCCGCGACGATTGGTTTGGCGTGACCGATCGCATTCGGGATCGCTTCGCCGAACTCGTGCACCTACCCGACCCGCAGCGGGTGGCGATCATTCCATCTGCGTCTTACGGAATCGCCACGGTGGCGGCCAACACGCCCGTCTCTTCGCATCAGAACATCGTTGTCGTGGACGAGCAGTTTCCTAGCAACGTCTACTCATGGCGACGGGTCGCGGGTGAGACCGGCGCCAAGCTGCGCACGGTTGGTCAGCCGGAGTTCACCGAGGACCGGTGCAAGATTTGGAATCGGCGTGTCTTGGAGTCGATCGACGTCGATACGGCGGTTGTCGCGCTGGGACCCGTCCACTGGTGCGACGGAACGCGCTTCGATCTCGAGGCGATCCGCGACCGCACGGAAGAGGTCGATGCGGCCTTTATCATCGACGGCACTCAATCGGTGGGCGCGTTGCCGTTCGATGCGGAGTTGATACGCCCCGATGCCCTCGTCTGCGCCAGCTACAAATGGCTGCTCGGCCCGTACTGTATCGGTGTCGCCTATTACGGGGAGCGTTACGACGACGGCCTGCCGATCGAGGACAGCTGGATCAATCGTGAGGGGAGCGAGAACTTCAGCGCCGTCGCCAGCTATGTAGATACGTACCAGCCGGGAGCCATGCGGTACGACGTCGGCGAGAAGAGCCACTTCATTCTGGGTCCGATGTTGGTCGCGGCGCTCGAACTGCTGCTCGAGTGGGGGGTAGACGAGATTCAAGCGTACTGTGGCGAGCTGATGCGCGACGTGCTCGACCAGGCTCGCGAGCTTGGCTATTGCGTCGAGGACGAGAGTGGGCGGGCGCATCATTTGGTCGGGATTCGGACGCCACCCCAAGTACCGCTCGATCGACTGCAGAAGGCGCTCGCTGACCGAAACGTTTCCGTTTCTCTTCGCGGTTCTGCGATTCGGGTCTCACCGCACGTGTACAACGATGAGAATGACGTAGCTAAGCTGGCCGAAGCACTAGAGAAGGCCATCACATGAGATTGAAGGAGGGTGTGGCATGCTGTTGGAGTTGTTGACCGCCATCGTCGTGGTGAGTGGAGCGCCTGCCGACTCGGTGCCGCTCTACAGTAACCTCGGCGATTATCATCGCGAGATCAGCACATCTGAGCCGATGACCCAGAAGTATTTTGACCAGGGTCTTCGCCTCGTTTACGCCTTCAACCACGCCGAAGCGATACGGGCCTTCGATGAAGCCGCTCGACTCGATCCGAACTGTGCGATCTGCTACTGGGGCTCTGCGCTGGCGTATGGGCCGAACATCAATGCGGCGATGGACTCGACCGCCGGTGTGGCCGCTTACGAGGCGGTTCAGGCAGCGGTGGCCCACAGGTCTCACGCCAGCAAGGTCGAGCGTGAGCTGATCGACGCGCTGGCGATCCGCTACAGCGCAACACCAACCGCTGAACGGGAGCCACTCGACCTGGCGTACGCCCGGGAGATAGTCGCGATCGCGGACCGCAATCGGGATGATCCCGATGTGCTGACGTTCGCGGCCGAATCGCGGATGATGCTCCGGCCGTGGGACTACTGGGCGTCCGACGGGACGCCGCACCCGGGAACCGAGCAGCTACTTGCCACGCTGGAGCTAGCGATCGAGCTCGAGCCAAACCACCCGGGCGCGTGTCACTTCTACATCCACGCCGTCGAAGCGGCGCACCCCGAGCTGGCGGTCGACTGCGCCGAGAGGCTCGCGAACCTCATGCCCGGTGCCGGTCATCTCGTTCACATGCCGGCCCACGTGTACATCCGAGTCGGTCGCTACGGCGACGCGGTCGACGCCAACGTGCACGCTGTGCACGCCGACGAGGAGTACATCGAGGATCAGAGCCCCGATGGGCTGTACCCGCAGGCGTACTACCCGCACAACTACCATTTCATGGCGTTCGCGGCGATGATGGCAGGTCGCGGCGATCGCGCGATTTCCGCCGCTCGTTCGGTGGCCGCGAAGGTTGCGCCCGAGATCGCCGGTGAGGTCTACTTCCTGGAGAGCGCGCCCGCGTACGCACACCTGGCGCTGTCGACGTTCGGGCGTTGGGACGAGTTGTTGGCGGAACCCGCCCCGCCGCCGGGATTGCCAACCGCCGCCGGTCTCGTCGAGTACACCCGGGGGGTCGCGTTTGCTGCCACCGACCAGCCGGCCAAGGCGCGCGAGGCGCTGGAGCGACTGGAGACGTTCAACACCGAGCGCGCGGCGGGTGCCGACACGCCGGCCAAGCAGATCTTGCCGATCGCGATCCACGCCCTACAGGGCGAGATCGCGCTCCGCGGTGGTGACCCTGACGCGGCAGTAACGCATTTCGAGGCTGCTCGCGAGCTCGAGGACCAGCTGCTCTACGACGAACCGCCGCTTTGGCACTATCCGATTCGCCAATCGCTGGGCCGGGCGCTCATCGAAGCCGGCCGGCCAGCCGATGCCGAGACCGCGTATCGAGAGGACCTAAAAAGGTTCCCCGAGAATGGGTGGTCGCTGTTCGGGTTGATTCAGTGTCTCGAAGCGCAGGGAAAGGACGCCGACGCGGAGTCGGCGCGCGAGCGGTTCGATGTGGCGTGGTCGACGGCCGATGCCGTCCTGACGGCGTCCCGCTTCTAGCTGCTCAGTTCGCCATGATCGTGATCGACACCGTTGCGGTGTTGTTCACGGTGTTGCTGTCGGTCTGATCGAGGCTGGTAATCCGGATCGTATTTACGATCGTGGCTGCCACGGTGATCTGCACGCTTCCGGTCTGATCGCCGACGGAGGCGGT
>JBDGYV010000036.1:0-29228 GCA_039588915.1 Gemmatimonadota bacterium | reverse complement strand
GGGCATCAAGAAATTCAAGCCAGTAACGCCAAGCTCACGGTACCGAACCGTGCTCGAGACCTCGGAGCTGACGAAGAAGAAGCCCGAGCGCTCGTTGCTCGAAGCGAAGAGCAAGAGTGGGGGACGTAACGCCGACGGTCGGGTGACAAGTCGTCATCGCGGCGGCGGTCACAAGCGGCGCTACCGCAAGATTGATTTCAAACGCGACAAACATGGTGTGCCTGGAAAGGTCGCGTCAATCGAGTACGACCCGAATCGCTCGGCCAATATCGCCTTGATCCACTACGCCGATGGCGAGAAGCGCTACATCCTGGCTCCAAATGGCCTCAGTGTCGGGGCGAAGATAGAGGCCGGCACTGACGCCGACGTAAAGGTCGGGAATTCCTTGCCGCTGGCCAAGATCCCACTTGGCACTACGCTCCATAACGTGGAGTTGAAGCCAGGTAAGGGGGGGCAACTCGCGCGAGCGGCGGGTGCCGGCATCCAGTTGGTCGCACGCGAGGGTCGTTTCGTGTTGCTCCGTTTGCCGTCGTCGGAAGTTCGCCGGGTGTTGTCTCGTTGCCAGGCGACGATCGGCCAGGTCGGCAATCTCGATCACGAGAACCTGTCGCTGGGCAAGGCCGGTGCGTCACGGTGGCGCGGGCGACGTCCAAAGGTGCGTGGGGTGGCGATGAACCCAGTTGACCACCCGTTGGGTGGTGGCGAGGGCAAGTCCTCAGGTGGTCGCCATCCGACGACGCCGTGGGGCAAGCCGACCAAGGGGTACAAGACTCGCGACAAGCGGAAGAGTTCCTCGGCGTACATCGTCCGCCGTCGGGGACAGAAGTAGAAACGGAGGAATAATGGGACGCTCGTTGAAAAAAGGGCCTTACGTGGAGGATCGGCTTCTCGCTAGGGTTCACGAGATGAACCAAAAAGGCGATAAACGGGTCATCAAGACGTGGTCGCGGGCGTCGATGATCACCCCCGATTTCGTTGGCCACACTGTGGCGGTGCACAACGGAAACAAGTTCATACCGGTGTATGTCTCGGAGAATATGGTCGGGCACAAGCTCGGGGAGTTCGCGCCGACGAGGATCTTCCGCGGGCACGGTGGCCGGATGGCATCCGAAAAGAAAACCAGGATTGGTTAGGGGATAGCAGGAGAACTGTCGATGGAAGCCAGAGCCGTTAGCCGACATGTTCGCGTAACCCCGCGTAAGGCGCGGTTGGTGATCGATCTCATTCGCGGGAAGAACGTGGAGGAGGCATACGCGCTGCTTCAATTCACCAAGAAAGCGGCGGCGATTCCAGTTCTAAAGACTCTGCGTTCGGCGGTTTCGAACGCCATGCAGGCCGAAGGTGGGTACAGCCCGGAAGAACTGGTTATCAAAAAGGCGTTCGCTGACCCTGGGCCAACTTGGAAGCGGATTCGCCCGCGGGCAATGGGACGAGCATACTGGGTTCGTAAGCGAACCAGCCATATCACCGTCATCGTTGGCCCGGCCGCCGACAACGCGGAGTAAGGAGAGTAAGAGGGTGGGACAGAAGACGTCACCGATAGGTTTTCGCTTGGGCATCGTCAAGCCGTGGCGATCGCGCTGGTTCAATCACAAGAACATGGCGGATTGGATCGAAGGCGATCAAATGATTCGGCGCTATCTGAAGAACCGGTTGTCGCATGCGGCGATATCGCGGGTAGAAATCGAACGTACGCCCAAACGAATCACGGTGATGGTCTTCACCGCTCGTCCAGGAGTCGTGATCGGTCGCAAGGGCTCGGAGGTCGACAAGCTCCGGGACGAGCTAGCTCGACTCACCAACGATGATGTTCAGATCAAGGTTGAGGAGGTCAAGCGACCCGAACTCGATGCCCAGCTCGTGGCTGACAACATTGCGTTCCAGCTGTCGCAGCGCATCTCTCATCGGCGGGCGATGAAGAAGGCAGTTACGTCGGCCATGCGAATGGGTGCAGAGGGAATCCGGATTCAGTGTGGTGGCCGGCTGGGTGGCAACGAGATCTCTCGCTCGGAGGGGTACCACGAAGGGCGCGTTCCGCTGCACACGCTGCGTGCCGACATCGATTTCGCGAAATCGACCTCAAACACGACGTTCGGAACGATCGGTGTGAAGGTTTGGATCTTCAAAGGCGAAGTCATTGGTCGTGATAACGATACGGCCAAAGACCCCAGACGATAGAGGACAACGGCCATGTTGATGCCGAAGAGGATCAAGTATCGCAAACAACATCGTGGACGACGAAAGGGCCAATCGAGTCGCGGGAATCAGGTGTCATTCGGGGAGTTCGGGCTACAGGCGTTGGATCCGGCGTGGATCACGAATCGTCAGATCGAGGCCGCGCGCGTTGCGCTAACCCGCCACATCAAGCGCGGTGGGAAAGTCTGGATTCGCATCTTTCCAGACAAGCCGATCACTAAGAAGCCAGCCGAGACCAGAATGGGAAAGGGCAAGGGTAACCCTGAGGAGTGGGTTGCGGTCGTCAAGCCGGGGCGCGTCATGTTCGAACTCGAGGGCGTGGATAGCAAGCTCGCCAGCGAGGCCCTGCGACTGGCGTCGGCCAAGTTGCCGATCAAGACGCGGGTTATCACCCGTCACGGAGCGAGTGCGCAATGACGCCTGAAGAGATCCGCGCGTTGGGGACAGAGGAGTTGGGCGAGAGGATTTTGGAGATGGAGGACGAGTTGTTTCGGCTTAGGATTCAGAACGAGATGGGGCAGCTAGACAATCCGATTCTCGTTCGGGATATGAAACGCAATCTGGCGCGGTGCAAGACGATACGTCATGAGCATGAGCTTAAGGGGGAGCGGTGACGGAGACCAGGAATCAACGCAAGGTGCGTCAGGGGCGCGTTGTGAGCGATAAGATGCAAAAAACGGTCGTCGTGGCTATCGAAAGCCTAGTCGAGCACCCGCTTTACGGAAAACGAATGAAACAAACGACACGGTTTCATGCTCACGATCAGGACAACGAGTGCAGGGAGGGTGATGTCGTCGAGATCATGGAGACGCGCCCGTTGTCGAAGGCCAAACGTTGGCGCGTGACGAGGGTGCTCGAACGAGCACAGTGAGGAATCATGGTTCAACAGGAATCGATCATTCGCATTGCCGATAACTCGGGCGCCAAACGGGCTCTCGTTATCAAGGTATTGGGAGGCACACGCCGCCGTTACGCTGGATTGGGCGACATCGTCGTGGTGACCGTCAAGGATGCGCTGCCGGATGGAACCGTGAAGAAGAGCGAGATCACTAAGGCGGTCATCGTCCGAACGAAGAAAGAGACACGTCGGCAAGACGGCACTTACATCAAGTTCGATGAAAACGCTGGTGTCATCATAAACGACCAGATGGAGCCCCGCGGTACGCGGATATTTGGGCCGGTGGCGCGGGAACTTCGCGAGAAGAGGTTTATGAAGATCGTCTCGCTTGCGCCGGAGGTGTTGTAGCATGCCGAGGATCGTAAAAGGTGATGAGGTGTTGGTGATCTCCGGTAACGACCGGGGGAGAACCGGCAAAATACTGGCGGTGTTTCCCAAGCAGCGACGAGTTGTAGTAGAGGGCGTGAATTTCATCAAGCGGCACACGCGTCCTTCACAGCAGAATCCTCAAGGAGGAATCGTTGAGCGGGAGGCGCCGATCCACGTCTCCAACGTGTTGCCCTATGACACGAAAGCAGGACGCGGGACTCGCGTGCGAACCCGCGCGCTAAGTGATGGAACCCGGGTCCGCGAGAGCGCGGCCAGCGGGGAAGTCTTGGAAAAACCGAGGAGCTGATTGTCGGATGGCGAGACTAAAAGAGTCATACACCAGATCGATCCGCCCTCAGCTCATGAAGGATTTTGGGTATCAAAACCCGCATCAGGCCCCTCGTCTCGACAAAATCGTCGTGAATGTGGGGATTGGGGAAGCGATAGATAACCCGAAGCTGCTTGACACAGCAGTCGAGGAGTTGGCTGTGATTACTGGACAACGGCCGAAGGTCACACGGGCGAGCAAGGCGATCTCCAACTTCAAGCTGCGCGAAGGTATGGCGATTGGAGCGAAGGTCACGCTTCGGGGTCAACGGATGTACGAGTTCCTGGATCGACTGGTGAATGTCGCAATTCCGCGAATCCGTGATTTCCGAGGTGTGCCGACGAAATCGTTCGACGGACGTGGCAACTACACCCTGGGGATACGAGAGCAGCTGATCTTCCCCGAGATCGAGTACGACAAGGTCGATAAAGTCCACGGAATGGACATCACGATCGTAACCACGGCTGGGCGTGACGATGAGGCCTACGCGTTGTTGGCGGCGTTTGGAATGCCATTTCGCCGTCGGCCCAATCAGTAACCGGTCGGACTTAGTCTCAGGAGATACACGGTGGCAAAGAAGAGTTGGATAGCCAAGAACAAGAAGCAACCCAAATTCGCGGGTCGACACGTGAATCGCTGCAATCGCTGTGGTCGCGCGCGCGCCTATCTGCGACAGTTTGGGTTGTGTCGTATTTGCTTTCGCGAACTAGCGCTTCAGGGTGAAATCCCCGGAGTGCGGAAGGCGAGTTGGTAGGAGTCAAGCCATGGTAATGACCGATCCAGTTTCCGACTGCCTGTCACGCATCAGGAACGCGTGTGGGGCCAAGCACAAGCGGGTCGATATCCCAGCCTCGAAGATAAAGGTTGAGATCGCCCGGATCTTGCACGAGAACCATTACATCGCAAACTACAAGGTGCTTGATGATGGGCGTCAGGGCATTCTGAGGATCTATCTGAAATATCAGGATGAGAAGCCTGTCCTGCACGGGATCGAGCGTGTCTCGAAGCCAGGCCTCCGCGTCTATCGTGACCGGCATGAGCTTCCCCGAATCCGAAATGGTCTCGGAACCGCGATCGTATCGACTTCCAGGGGCGTGCTAACCGATCGTCAGGCCCGGGAGGCGGGCGTCGGCGGCGAAGTGCTCGCCAAGGTCTGGTAGAAGGCGAATCCATGTCTCGCATTGGACGGCAACCGATTCCCGTGCCCGATAACGTCGAAGTGTCGATCGACGGCCGGGAGGTTCGGGTCAAGGGCCCGAACGGGGAGGTGGCGGGCACCATGCCGGAGCGTATAGCGACGAGCCACGAAGATGGGGAGATAAGGGTCGCGCGTCGCAGCGATTCAGCCCAGGATAGGGCCCTCCACGGTTTGGCCCGAACGCTGGTAGCGAACATGGTTCACGGGGTCACTGAGGGCTACGAAAAGCGGCTCGAGATCGAGGGTGTCGGCTATAGAGCGGAGGCAGCCGGGGCCAAGATCAAGCTGAGCCTGGGTTTTTCGCACCCGATCGAATACGACGTGCCCGACGGAGTCGAGGCAACGACTCCGCAGCCGACACAGATCGTCGTCAAGGGTGCGGACAAGCAGAAGGTCGGTCAAGTGGCTGCCGAGCTGCGCGCGTTTCGACCCGCGGAACCGTACAAGGGCAAAGGTATCAAGTACGAAGGGGAGCACGTTCGCAGAAAGGCTGGGAAGACCGCTGTCTAGGCGGACGAGGGATACTCGAAATGAGCAAGTCTACCGGACAACAACGACAGATTGGACGACGGAGACGCCATCGGAGCATTCGGCGTCGTCTGTCGGGCACCTCGGAGCGGCCAAGGCTGGTCGTGACACGGAGCCTGAAGAATATCAGTGCTCAAATCGTCGATGATACGAATGGTACCACATTGTTGGGGTTGAGCTCGCAAAGCGTCGACTCAAAGGGTACCAAGGTTGACCGCGCCCAGGAGACGGGAAAGAAACTCGCCGAGTTGGCGCGCGAGAAGGGCGTGCACCGGGTGGTGTTCGATCGGGCAGGATATTTGTATCACGGGCGTGTGAAGGCGCTCGCCGATGGCGCACGCGAAGGCGGTCTCGAGTTCTAGGCAGGAGTACTGGGAATGACCAAGATGAGCACCGATGTTGGTCAACATCAGTGCTCGCATGTGGGAGGTAGCTGAGTGTCGAACGGTCGTGGAAACAGGGGTGGCCGCAGGAGTCGCGGTGATCGTAGCGAGTTTGTCGAGAACGTCATCGACATCAATCGAGTATCGAAGGTCGTAAAGGGCGGCCGGCGGTTCTCCTTTACTGCGTTGGTGGCGGTTGGCGATGGAGAGGGTCAAGTCGGTATCGGCATGGGCAAGGCCAAAGAGGTCGCCGACGCGATTCGCAAGGGATTTGAGTCGGCCAAAAAGAACATGCAACGGATAGCAACGCTGGGCAGCACGATTCCGCACGAGATAAAGGGCGAATTCGGGGCTGGTCGAGTGCTCTTGAAACCCGCTTCGCCGGGAACGGGTGTCATCGCCGGTGGGCCGGTGCGCCAGGTCCTGGAGTGCGCAGGAATCGCCGATATCCTGACCAAGTCGCTGGGTTCCAACAACCCTCACAACATGGTCAAGGCGACGATGAACGGTTTGGGGCGGCTGCGCACGGTTGCCGATGTCGCCGAGGAGCGTGGAATCTCGGTGGCGGAGCTCCTCGGTCGTGATGTCCCAGGGGGTACCACGGTCGAAGCGCCGGCTCCGGAGCCAACTCCAACAACGATAACGGATGCCGAGCAATAACAGATGAGCGCCAAGAAAACCAGACGATTGATCATTACGCAGACCAAGAGCGGCATTGGATCCCCGCACCGTATTCAGGCGACGCTGCGGGCGCTGGGTCTCAAGGGGCATCAGCGCAGCGTCGAAAAGAGTGATTCCCCGGCGATCCGTGGCATGATCGCCAAGGTGCAGCACTTGGTGGAGGTCGAGGAAGTATGAAGATCCACGAGCTTAAGCCGCCTGCTGGCGCTCACCGACCCAAGAAGCGGGTCGGCCGTGGCAACGCAGCCGGCCAGGGTACCACGTGCGGTCGTGGAAGCCAGGGTCAGCGCGCTCGCGCTGGTCGTTTGCCGGCCTGGTTCGAAGGTGGGCAGATGCCACTCCAGCGAAGGGTTCCCAAGCGGGGATTCAATCGCACACGGTTCAAGACAGAGGTTCAGACCGTGAATCTGGCTGACCTCGCTCGCTTTGAGGATGAGACCGATTTCACCCGCGAGCGACTGGCTGCGCTGGGACTGATCGACCCCGACGGCGGACCGGTCAAGATCCTAGCTCGCGGGAAGCTCGACCGGGTCGTGAAAGTGACCGCCAACGCCTTCAGTGCGGCTGCACGAGACGCGATCGAGGCTGCGGGCGGGATGGCTGAAACCATTGGTCGGAAGAAGTAGTTCAAGTGGCGAACCAGATCCCAAACCTCTTCAAGATCCCGGAACTCCGGCGCAAGATCCTCTTCACGCTGGGCATCCTCGTGCTCCTACGCGTAGGTGCGCATATCACGGTGCCGGGTGTCAACCGCGAGGCGCTCACGTTGGCGATCGGTGGTCAGAACAACCTGTTCGGCCTACTCGATCTGTTTACTGGAGGTGCGCTCCAGCGGGCCACGGTGTTCGCACTGGGGATCATGCCCTACATCTCGGCGTCGATCATCTTCCAATTGCTGACCGCCGTGTTCCCGTACTTCGAGAAGCTGCAAAAGGAAGGCGAGGAAGGGCGCAAGAAGATCACCCAGTACACCCGCTACGCGACGTTGGGGCTGTCTGCTGTCCAGGGCTATGGCTACTCAGTGTTCATCGAGAACCTCAGCCCCGACGCGGTGCTGTTCCCGGGCTGGCGATTCAAGCTTCTGACGATACTGGTTCTGACGACCGGGGCGGTATTCATTATGTGGCTCGGTGAGCAGATCACCGAGCACGGTATCGGCAACGGAATGAGCCTTATCATCACGTTCTCGATCATCGAAGCTTTCCCACAGGCGGCGGCTCAAGTCTGGACGCTCTGGCGGACGGAGGTTATCGGGATCTTCACGATCTTGACGTTTACCGCGATCATGGTGGCGATCGTGGCGGCTACGGTGGTGATGACTATGGCGGTGCGGAGAATTCCGATCCAGATCCCACGCAAAGTGGTAGGAAGAAACCGAATTCGCCAAGGTCAAAAGACGCATCTGCCGTTGCGAGTCAACTCGGCCGGCGTGATGCCGATCATCTTCGCGCAGTCGATCATGTTCTTCCCCCCGATGGCCGCGACGCTGGTCCCGAACTCGACGCTCATCCAACGGTTTGTAGCCGCATTCCAGTTTGGGTCGGTGTGGTACATCGTACTGTTCGCGGCGCTGATTGTCTTTTTCACCTATTTCTACACCGCGATCATCTTCAACCCCATCGACCTGGCCGAAAACATGAAGAAACAGGGCGGGTTCATACCCGGTACTCGCCCCGGCGCGAGAACCGCCGAGTATATCGACCGAGTCTTGACCCGCGTAACGCTCCCTGGCTCGTTCTTCTTGGCGGGCATCGCGATCGTTCCGCTGCTGATCTTTTCATGGGGACCGTTTCAATCGATCCCTCAGTTCATCGGCGGAACGGGTCTATTGATCGTGGTCGGTGTTTCTCTCGACACGGTCCAGCAGGTTCAGTCTCATTTGTTGCTTCGGCATTATGAAGGGTTCATGGCGAAGGGACGGAAGATCCGCGGGCCGCGATACCGCTGATGAGTCGCTATGTGATCTTGATGGGGCCGCCTGGGGCGGGAAAGGGAACCCAGTCGGTCGGCGTGGCTCGCGACGAGGGTCTCTGCCGAATCTCGACCGGGGACCTGCTGCGAGCGGCGTTGGATGCCGGGACCACGCTGGGGCAACAGGCGGAGTCCTACATGAAGGACGGGGAGCTCGTTCCCGATGACCTGATGCTGGGTCTGGTGGACGAAGAGCTGGATCGTAAAACATGCTCTGAGGGGGCGGTCTTTGACGGTTTTCCGCGCACCATCGAACAGGCTCAGGGATTGGGCCGGCTTCTGGAGAAGCGCGGGGCAGCCATCGACCAGGTGATGGTGATCGAGGTCCCCGAGGGGGAGATCGTTCGCCGCTTGTCGGGGCGAAGGGTGTGCGAATCGTGTGAAAAGCTGTATCATCTAAGTTTTGGTCCGCCACGGCAAGAAGGGCGTTGTGACGCCTGTGGAGGCGAGCTCAAACAGCGCCCGGACGATCGACCGGAGACCGTACGCCGCCGGTTGGCCGTCTACTCGGAAGAGACGCAACCGGTCATCGATTACTATCAGCAGGATGCCAGCACATCCCTCGCGGGCGTCACGATGATCGACGGAGATGGCTCGATCGAGGATGTCGCATCGGCGATTCGCGACCGGCTCAGTCAGGTCGAGGCTGAGCGGTAAGCGGGGGCTGTGGTGACGTTGAAAAGCACTCGGGAGGTCGAGCGGATGCGCGCCAGCGGCCGGATCGTGGCCCAGGTCCTAGCCGCCATGGAAACCGCGATTCAACCCGGCGTGACAACTGCCGAGCTGGACGCGCTAGCCGAGTCGATCATCGCCGATCACAGTGGAGCGAGGCCGGCGTTCAAGGGTTACGGTGGTTTCCCCGCTGCGATCTGCGCGAGCGTAAACGAGGAGGTCGTTCACGGCATCCCGTCGAAGTCGCGTACGCTAGCGGCTGGCGACATCGTTGGAATCGATGTCGGCGTCTTGCTTGACGGCTACCACGCCGACGCCGCGCGCACGTTTGCTGTCGGCGACGTCACCAACGGCACCGAGGCGTTGCTACGTGTGACGCGGCAGGCGCTTGATGCGGGAATAGAGGCGGCTCGACCGGGCGGGTTCGTTGGCGACATATCAGCGGCTGTCCAGAACGTGGCCGAGGCGGCCGGCTATTCGGTTGTTCGTGACTTGGTCGGGCATGGGATTGGCCAGAACCTGCATGAGGATCCCCAGGTGCCGAATTTTGGCACTGCGGGACGCGGTCTAGCGCTCGAGCGCGGGTTGGTACTCGCCATCGAGCCGATGGTGAATACCGGTGGCAGCCCGGTGCGAACATTGGACGACGAATGGACGATCGTCACCGCTGACGGGACGCTGTCGGCACACTTTGAGCACACAGTGGCGATCACCGACAACGGGCCCGAAGTACTGACGCTGGCGGCCTGAGGAAGAAGGGGACTTGAATGAAGGTCAGAAGCTCGGTGAAACCGATCTGCGAGCACTGCAAAGTCGTTCGCCGTCGTGGCGTGGTGCGAGTGATCTGCAAGAACCCCCGCCACAAGCAACGGCAGGGATAGAGTGATATGGCGCGCATAGCTGGAATCGATCTGCCGCGTGAAAAGCGAGTGGAGATTGGCCTGACGTATATCTACGGCATCGGTCGGCCCTCCGCGGACAGCATCCTCCGAAAGGCCGGAGTGGATCCGGACATACGCGTCCATGAGCTCTCCGACGCCGACGTCAACAAGTTGCGTCAGGTTATAGAAAAAGACTTCAAAGTCGAGGGCAGCCTTAGGCAAGAAGTGAACATGAACATCAAGCGGCTGATGGACATCGGTTGTTATCGCGGCTTGAGGCACCGCCGTGGTCTGCCCGTCCGTGGTCAGCGCACGCATACCAACGCACGCACGAAGAAGGGCCCACGCCGGGCGATTCCGGGCAAGAAGAAGGCCATCGCCAAGAAGTAACGACCAGAGCGAGGAAGAATGGCGAAACCGAAGAAAAAGAAGAGAGCACGCGTAATCGAGGCCGAGGGCATGGCCCACATCCAGGCCACCTTCAACAACACCCTTATCTCGATCAGCGATATGCAGGGTAACGTAGTCACGTGGGGCTCGGCTGGTAAGAGTGGTTTCAAGGGTTCGAAGAAGTCCACCCCGTTCGCGGCCCAGATCGCAGCCGAGGAATGTGCTAAGGAAGCACTAAATCAGGGGGTCAAGCGTGTCCACGTTCGCGTCCAAGGCCCCGGGTCAGGCCGCGAATCAGCGATTCAGGCGTTACAGGCGGCGGGGCTGCAAATCCGATCGATCAAGGACGTTACGCCGATTCCTCACAACGGATGTCGGCCGCCCAAACGGCGCAGGGTATAGAAATAAAAGGAGCGATTTGATGGCGCGTTACGCGGGACCAGTTTGCAAGCTTTGTAGGCGGGAGAGCCAGAAGCTGTTTCTCAAGGGCACTCGCTGTTACACCGAGAAATGTGGCATCGAACGCCGCGGCTATCCGCCGGGAATTCACGGTCGGCAGGCGGCCCGCCGACGGAAGCAGTCGGAATACTCGGTGCAGCTCCGTGAGAAGCAGAAAGTGCGGCGCATCTACGGCGTACTGGAAACACAGTTTCGGAACTACTTCCAGAAATCGGCCGCGCGGCCCGGTGTTACCGGTGAGAATCTGCTGGTTATGCTCGAGCGGCGACTCGACAATGTCGTGTATCGATTGGGACTCGCGCCGTCGCGGAAGGCTGCTCGACAGCTGGTTCTACACCGCCATATCCAGGTTAATGATCGTATCGTGGATATACCGTCGTACCAGGTGTCACCCGGCGATGAGATTCGGGTGAGGGAGAAAAGCCGCGAAATGCCGCTGATTCTCGGCGCCATCGAGAGCCGCGGCAAAGAAGGCACGCTTCCGTGGCTAGAAGTTGACTTCAAGTCGATGGCAGGCCGCATGCTCGAGCTGCCGACCCGGGAGACGATTCCGATCGCGGCCGAGGAACAGTTGATTGTCGAGCTCTATTCCAAGTAGCAACATCCCATGTATCGATCGCAGGAGGACCTGATGGCTTTGGAGAACTTCGTATTGCCGAGGCGTGTTGAGAAAGACACTACCTCTTTGACCGAGACTTTTGGCCAGTTCACAATCCAACCCCTTGAGCGCGGTTTTGGTCTTACACTCGGCAACGCGATGCGCCGGGTGCTGTTGTCGTCGCTGGAGGGAGCCGCGGTTTCAGGCGTCAAAATCGACAACGTGTTGCATGAATTCTCCACGATTCCTGGGAGCGTAAACGACACCGCCGAAGTAGTCATGAACCTGAAACAGATGGTGATCTCCCTGGCGGATGATGTGGAAGAGAGCACGCTCAGGCTAAGCAAGAGCAAGCGGGGTGTGGTTACTGCCGAGGCTTTCGAGAAGAACCCTCAGGTTCAGATCTTGAACCCGGAGCTGGAGCTCCTCACGCTCGACGAGAACAAGAAGTTCGAGATGGAGATTTTCGTCCAGCGCGGGCGTGGCTACGTACCCGCGGATCAACATGACGCCGAGCGGCGGCAGGAGATCGGCTTCATTCCGGTCGACTCGATATTCAGCCCGGTCGTAAGGGCGAACTTCGAGGTTGAGAATACGCGAGTTGGCCGACGCACTGACTATGATCGACTTACGCTTCATGTCACGACCAACGGTGCCCTTGACCCCGAGGATGCAGTCGCGCAGGCAGCAGAGATCCTGCGAACCCACTGCGAGTACTTCCTGTCGTTTGACGAGCCGCAGCAAGAGCTCGAGGGTGAGTTGGAGGAGAAGCACAATCGGTTAAAGGAGCTGTTCGCGCGACCGGTCGAGGAGCTCGAGCTGTCTGTCCGTTCAAGCAATTGCCTCAAGGCCTCGAACATCCGCACGCTCGGTGATTTGGTTCAGCGGAGCGTGCCCGAAATGCTGCAGTTTAGGAATTTCGGCAAAAAGTCGCTGGACGAGATCTCAGACATCTTAGAACGCCACGGTCTGCACTTTGATATGAAGGTGAGCGGATCGCCGGAGTCGGGCTACGTATTACAAGACGTCGAGGAGTTGCGCCGCCTACCGGACATCGAGCTCGACGAGAATGGCGACGACGAAACCGAGGGCTAGCGGCGGCACAGCTCGACCGCGAGGTAGATCACATGAAGCATCGGAAGAAACGCAATCAACTCGGCCGTGACGCGGCTCATCGCTTGGCGATGACCCGAAACCTGGTTACGAGCCTATTCCAGCACGGGCGGGTGGAGACCACCCTCACTCGGGCCAAGGGGGTGAGACCGGTAGCCGAGAAGTTGGTCACACTGGGTAAACGTGGCGATCTCCACGCTCGTCGTCAGGCCGCTCGGTACATTCAGAACAAGAAGGTCCTGCGAGGCCTTTTCGACTACTGGGCCGGGATGTACGCTGACCGACCAGGCGGTTATACGCGAATCTTGAAGGGTGACTTCCGTCACGGTGATGGTGCCGAGACGGCCTACCTGGAGCTGATCGGACCCGACGGAGGCGCCGCGCCGCCACCCCACGGTGAAGCGATCGCCACCGAGTAGCCATCGCTTACAAGCGACCTAGCGGACGATCATTGGCTCGCTAGTTTCCCGTGTCGTGCTGCACACAATGACTCTACGGTCGATCTGGGCCCCGATGTTGGCGTTGGTAATTCTGGCTCATCCGGCCCGGCCGCAATCGTCCCCTCCGCCCGCTGTCCGCGGCAACATCGACGCGGTGCTTGAGATCGTCGAGTTCAGCGATTTCCAATGTCGGTTCTGCGGGCGTGCGAAACCGGTCATCGACTCACTGTTCGCGCGCTACGGCGATCAGGTTCGACTCGAGTACCGCCACTACCCTCTGCCGGCTCACGCTTACGCCGGGCGGGCGGCGCAAGCCGCCGTCGAGGCCCAGGGGCAAGGGGCGTTTTGGTTCTACCACGATTTGCTCTTCGCGCATCAGGATCGATTAACCGACGTTGACCTAATCGGCTATGCGGACTCGCTGGAACTGGACACCGAACGCTTTGCGAGCGCGCTCTCAACCGGCAGACATGCGGAGATCGTCGAGCGCGACATCGCGCTAGGTCTCTCGTTGGCGGTCACTGGCACTCCCACGTTCTTTGTCAACGGCTATCGGTTGGTCGGCGTGCCGCCACTTTGGGTTTTTGAGACGGCGCTCGAGATGTTCAGGGCGGGACAGATAGCGAAGCGAGCTCTGGAGCCGGTCAGGGAGGCGGGCGGATAGCCGCCTACTAGGCGGCGTCCGACTGCTCGTCCTGGGGTCCGGGGTCGGGCGTCCGGATCGTTTGCGCGTCTTTGCAGTGGGGACTCAGGAAAACCTGGCGGAGTTCATCGCGGCCGGCGCAGATCTGGAGTCGCGTGCCACCCGTGTCGCGGACTTGGTAGGTGACGATCGTCTGTGCCTTGTACTCGGGGCGGTCCTTCAGCATCCGGGCCAGCAGCACGCGCATGTTCCGGGTTGAGTACCGTTCCCGAAGCGTTTCTAGGTCGAAATTAGCCACATTTGACTCCGAAGAGATATGAAATTGTCGGAAACTTATAATTTACAGCAACCTCGGAGAATCGTCCACTGGTGGGGTCTGGTTGGGGCGGCTGTTCTAAGTGCCATTCTGGCAGGGGCGGCACCAGTCGCGGCGCAGCGCGGCGCTTTTCTCTCTACACCCTGTGCCGTTTGGGTTGTGCGAAACGCCCTTGGCAGTCGTGCGACGTGGCAGAAGGCGCTGGCCGAAGTCGAGCGCGTCGGGTGTCGGCGGATCTACCTGCAGGTGTCGGGTCGATGGGACGCGTATTACCCGAGCCGCGTTTTTCCAGCGCCCGCCCGAGATCCGGCCCAGCCGGGTTGGGAGGACCCATTTGGGGAGGCCGTCGAATCCGCCCGGTCTCGCGGGCTCGAGGTCCATGCCTGGATCAACGCGATGTTGGCGTGGTCGGCTCCAGACCCTCCAGAAAACCCCTTGCACGTGTACCGTCGTCGACCGGAGTGGTTTGTCACGGATCGCTCCGGGCGCTCGATTCGTGATCTGAGTCGGGGCGAACTCGATCGCGCTGGACTCACCGGTGAAGGATGGTTCCTCGATCCCTCTCAAATGGAGGTCCGGACTCAGTTGCGCCGGTTCGTGTTGGAGCTGGTGCTACGCTACCCGGTAGAAGGCGTACATCTGGACTACATCCGATACCCTAGCGGCTGGGCGCCCGAATCGGGTAGTGCTGCACTGACATATCTTGTGGGACTCATTCATGATGATCTGGCTCTGGTGAGACCCGAGGTGGTTCTGTCGACCGCAGTCTTACCGATCCCGGCGGAGGCCAATCGGTCGTTTGGACAAGATTGGAGCGAGTGGCTCGAGCGAGGCCTGGTTGCCGAAGTCGTCCCGATGGCCTACAGGGATCGGCCCGAGGACGTTCTGCAAATCGTCCGTGGCTATCCCTCGACCCTGCCGCGAGCCAAGTTATGGGTAGGCGTGCGTCTCGACCGGCTGGACCCGACCGAGACCCAACAAGTGGCAAACGCACTGGCGCGAGACGGAGTGGCCGGTCAGGCTCTATTTAGCCACAACCTGCTCCTCGAGGACCCGGCCTGGCGGCGATGACCCGCGTGGAGCTAGCTCTGTGGTGTGGCGGTGTCCGTCGAGTCGGGAAGGCGAGCCCGGCGACGCTTCATGTACGGCGAGACCAGGATCAGCACCAGCCCCAAGACGACACCTGCCCCTTGCCCCCAACCGAATCCTGGATTCCGCCCCACACCGATTTGGTCCGCGAAGAGCGAGACCATGATCAGCAGCAATCCACCGATTGTGAGGAGATTCCACGCCTTTGTCACTATACACCTCCTTGGCTAGATCGCCTTGCGAACCTTGTTGGCCCGGATACAACTGGCGCAAACGCGAACGCGCTTGACGCCGCCGTTATCTCGCACCCGCACGCTCTGTAGGTTGGGGAGGAATCGGCGACGCCGCTTGTTGTGGGCGTGACTGACAGTGTTGCCCGAGCGGGGCGCTTTGCTGCAGACGTAGCATACTTTTGCCATGGTATTATCCTGACGCGATCGACAAGATTAGACTCTATCCAAGAAGGAAAGCGAAAATATAGAGGGCCCGACAATTCGGGACAAGCTGGATCGATCTTATATTGAGGCGCCCGATCTTATGAGCGAATCATTTTGCCCCCGGCGCGTGCTGGTTACCGGAGGGGCCGGCTTTATCGGCTCCCATGTTGCCGACCGCTACTTGGCTGAGGGTTGCGAGGTCACGGTCTTAGATGACTTGTCGAACGGCAAGCGGAACCGGGTACCTGAAGCAGCTGAATTCGTGCAACTGGAACTCAACAGCCACGAAGTCGACTCGGTTTTCGAGCGTGGTGGGTTCGATCTGGTTAACCACCACGCGGCTCAGATGGATGTCAGGGTGTCGGTTGCCGATCCGGCGCTCGACGCCCGCACGAACGTCCTCGGCTTGCTCAACGTGCTTGAGTGCGCCCGGCGCCACGAGACACGGCGGGTCGTGTATATCTCGTCGGGTGGTGTCGTGTATGGTGAGCCGACGGTTATCCCGACGCCGGAGGACCATCCTCTCCGGCCGTTGTCGCCTTACGGGGTGACCAAGCTGATTGGGGAGCAGTACCTACATTATTACGCCTGCGTACACGGGATGGACTATGCCGCCCTCCGGTACAGCAACGTTTACGGGCCGCGCCAAGAACCACACGGTGAGGCGGGGGTCATAGCGATCTTCGCCGCACGGATCCTCGAGGGGAAGTCGATCACGATGTTTGGTGACGGTAAGCAAGAGCGGGACTACGTCCACGTCGCCGACGTTGTCGAAGCCAACTGGCGGGCCAGTACCCGGTCACTGCCCGCGCCGGACACCATCGTCGCACGAGCGTGGAACATCGGCACCGGTCGGGGTACCAGCGTCGGTGAACTCGCGGACGTGTTGATGGCTGGGGCCGGATGCGAAGTCGAGCGGGTGTTTGCAGCCGCCCGGGCTGGCGAGCTCGCGCGCAGCGTTCTCGATACTGCCAAAGCCGAGCAGGAGCTCGAGTGGCGGCCGGCCGTACCTCTCAAAGATGGTCTGGAGCAGACGATGAGATACATCGAGCGGCGGATCAACTCTCAGCGCGCGGTGGACTCTCCATGATCGAGCTCCTTCAGCTCGGGTCACGGTCGCTACCTGCCGAGCCATCGATATGGACGATGGTCGTGACCAGCGGTTGGTTCGCGAAGGGGATTCTCCTCATCTTGCTCGGTTTCTCGCTCGTTTCTTGGGCCATCATCTTCCGCAAGCTGGTTGTTTTCCGCAAACTGAAGGGAAAGCGGCAGCAGTTCTTCCACGCCTTTGAGCGGCGATCCGGAATGGCCGAGGCGTACCAGACTGCGCTGGCGATCCCTGCCAACCCGTTGACCGAGGTGTTCAAGGCTGGGGTTCGCGAGCTGAAGCACCTGAGTCAGCGCAGCGAGCTGAGCCCCCGCCAGTCGGAAGATCCCATGGGTGCCGCCTCGGGTGGTGTGACGGCACCGCCCAGGGGCACCACGACGATCACGATCCTGGAGAAGGAATCGATCCACATGGCGCTCGAGCGAGAGGCCGCCCAGCAAGTGGAGGAACTGGAGGAGGGGCTGCCCTTCTTGGCCACCACCGGTAGCGTGGCGCCGTTTTTTGGTCTGCTTGGCACCGTGTGGGGGATCATGGACGCTTTTCTGTCGATCGGGCTTCGAGGGTCGGGCAACATCAACGTGGTCGCGCCCGGCATCGCCGAGGCGTTGATCACCACGATTGCTGGTCTGGCGGTCGCCATTCCGGCGGTCATCGGTTACAACTACTTCGTCAGTCAGATCAAGGAGATCGGGGATGAGCTGGGTCACTTCTCGTCTGAGCTCATCAACGTGATCCTTCGCGAGCGACGGGGGTAAAATGGCGTCGCCGCTCAAGCGCGATCACGGGCTGCTGGCAGAAATCAACGTCACATCGCTGGTCGACGTCACCATCGTCTTGCTCATCATGTTCATGATCATCGCCCCGATTTCGCAGGGCGGGATCGAGGTGCGAGTGCCGCAGACAGAGAGCGCGGCGCTGCCGTCATCGGAGGCGATCCTGATCTCGGTGGATGCCGAGGGAAGGGTCTACATCGATCGAACAGAGGTCCGCCCGGAAGCGCTCGGAGACGTGCTTGAGCAGGTGCGCCAGAGTCGCGGCCTGGCCCGCGTGTATCTGCGAGCCGATGAGGGCAACACCTATGGTCGGGTGATGGAGGTCATGGGGCAACTCCAGCAGGCTGGATTCGAGAACGTGGGGTTGGTCACCGAGCCACCACCGGTCGAGCCGTGAGGCGCGCTCTCTTGGCCTCGGCGGCGCTCCACGTCCTGCTCGGGCTCGGAGGGTTTCTGCTGGCGCTTCGTGGCCCGAGTCGTCCCGATCTGCCGCCTGTCTATCAGGTGAATCTGGTCCAGGCCGCCGAGTTACCGCCGAGGCGGACGCCGCCCGAGCCGGAACCGGTGGTAGAAGAGCCCCCCGAGGAGCCGGAGGCCGTGGAGAAGGTGCCCGAGCCTGAGGCCGATCCGCCCAAGCCCGAACCAAAGGACGAACAGCCAGAGGCAGTCAAACAGGGTCCCAGCCTGCCAGTAACGCTCGAGGGCCAGCCGTTTGAGTTCCCCTGGTACCTGGAGGCCCTGGTCCGCAAGGTGGAGCGGAACTGGCGGCCCGGCGAGGGAACGCTAAAGACCACGATCTACTTTCGGATCGACCGAGCCGGTCAGGTCAGCAATGTCAAGGTGGCCGAGCCGAGCGGGAGCTTTCTTTTTGACCGCGCCGCCCGACGTGCGGTTGAAGCGAGCGATCCCATGCCGCCCCTGCCGGTCGAGTATTCGGGCGACTTTCTTGGTGTTTATTTCGATTTCGATGCCGGGGTCCGTCCCTCCGGCTAGAACGGAACCCGCCGCTCGGATGGCGGTACTACATTTGATTGATCCCCATCCTGAACCCGAAGTTCCAATCGACACGTAGGGGGTTTTTCGTGAACCGGATTCGACCGGCTGGGCGGGCAGCACGGGTCCTAATGGGCTCGCTTCTCATCCTTTCTGGGGTGATCGCGGGGTCCAGCTCGCTGGCCGCTCAAGAACAGGATGTACGGGTGGGGATCCGTGGGTACGTGGACGAGAAGATCAATATCGCAATTGATGAGGTGACGCCGACCTCGTCGGCCGCGCAAACGGTGGCTGAAATGTTGGCGTTCGACCTCGACTTCTCACTCCGTTTCAACGTCATATCGGGTCGTGCTCAAGCCGGTGTTGTACGCACCACCGACTCGGTCGACTACGAAGCGTGGTCGATCTTCGGCACACGCTATCTGGTCAAGGCATCGCTAGATCCGGTGGGCGCCGGCTTTGCGGCCGACATAGAACTCCACAACGTGCCCTTTCAGCAGCAGGTCCGGACGCTGTCGTATGCGCTCCCCGATCTGGGGTCGCCGAACTTCCGGATGACGGTCCACCAAATCTCGAATGAGATCATTCGGGAGCTGACTGGCGAGCAGGGTGTAGCCGACACCCGTATCGCGTTCGCGAGCCGCCGGCGGGGCGACAAGGAGATCTTTGTTTCCGACTATGACGGCCAAGATCCGTACCGCGTGACCCGTCTAGACACGATCTCGATGACGCCTGATTGGAGCGCGGACGGGGCCGAGATATGCTTCACGACTTTCGTGCGTGGCAACGCGGACTTGTATTGTGCCGCTTCAAGCGGTGGACGCGCGCGGCCACTGTCGGATCGCAAGGGGCTCAACATCGCGCCCGCCTGGTCGCCCGACGGTCGGCAAATGGCGCTTACGCTGACCAAGGATGGCAACGCCGAGCTGTATGTGCTGAACGTCGGTCGTCGTAACCTAAGACGGTTGACGTACAATCTCGGAATTGACACCGCCCCCAGCTGGTCACAAAACGGTCGCCGAATCGTGTTCGAATCCGATCGCGGGGGCCGGAGTCAGATCTTTGTGATGGATGCCGAGGGCGCCAACTTGAAACAGCTGACGTTCGGCAATGAGGCGCACTCCCCGGAGTGGTCGCCCAAAGGTGACCGGATCGCGTACGTAGAACGCATAAGCGGTCGCTTCCAGATCGTGACGATCGGCGTCAACGGCGACGGACGCACGGTGCTCACCTCGACCGGCGACAACGAGGATCCTTCGTGGTCCCCCGACGGTCTACACATTGGGTTCTCGTCGACGCGGAGCGGTCCGTCCGACATTTACACCATGGACTGGAACGGGCAGCACATTCGGCCGGTCACGCGGGGTGGGGGATACCACAGCCCAAGCTGGTCGCCGCACCTTGGCGATCGAAGATAGGCGATCGGTGAAACGATGATCAGCCCCATTGGAGGTCCGGCAGCTTCAGGCTATCTTGGAACCCGAAGGCCCATTATCACAATCGAGCATCTCAGTCATGGCAGGCGGCTCGGCCGTCTGAGAGCATGTTGGAACTGAGCGCCCCACGAGGAGGAACCCCGATGGCCGGACGCAAGCTGACGCTGCTGGCGGCAGGAGCACTGGTGTTCACAATCGTTTCGACTGGTTGCGGTAAGAAGCAAGTCAATACTGATGACCGCGATCGTACCCCGCCTCCGGTGGTTGAGGATACCGCCGATGACGCGACCGACGACGCCGAGATGGCCCGGAACCGCGCGATGGAGGCAATCGGCGCGATGATCTTCTTCGACTTCGATCGATCCGACTTGAGGGAAGATGCGCGTGGCACACTCCAGGGCAAAGCGGAGGCCATGCGGCAGTTCACCGAGGTCGATGTGAGGATCGAGGGCCACGCGGACGAGCGTGGGACGATCGAGTACAACCTCGCGCTAGGTGAGCGTCGGGCGGACTCCGCTCGACGGTATTTGATCGACCTTGGGATTGACCCGGATCGTATGACGACCGTCAGCTATGGCGAAGAACGACCGATGACGGAGGGTCACAACGAGTCCGCCTGGGCCAACAACCGGCGCGACGAGTTCATCACGGCGTCCAACTAGGGATGGTCATGCGGCGAAGAACCAGGTACGCGGCTTCGGTCGGGGCTGGGTGCGTTGTGGCGATGATTGGTCTGACGGGTTGCGCTACTCGCGGCGACGTCGATGACCTGATGTTCGAGCACCAGCGCATTGAGCAGCGGCAGGACGATGTACAGGCACAGATGGACCAGCTGGCGGAGAGCGTCACCCGGCTCCTGCAGGCGATCCGCGCCGATTTCAAGGCTGACCTGGGGGCTCTTCGTCAGGAGATGAACGCTGTTCAGGCGGCGATCAGAGGCGCAGAGAGCCAGATGGGTGAGCTCAAGCGATACCAACCCCGGGTCGAGCCCAGCGTAATGACGCCGGCGGATACGACAGTCTCAAGGGGGGTCGATGAGATCGGGCTCTACAATGAGGCGGTCACCGACTATCAACAAGGACGCCTGAACCTCGCGCGCGAGGGTTTCATCGAGTACTTGCGCTTGTTCCCCGCCGGGCTGAGCGCACCCGACGCACAATACTGGTTGGGGATCATCGCGTACGATCAACGGCGCTACGACGAGGCTGTGACCGAGCTTCGGAAGGTGCCCGACCAGTATCCCGAGAGCAGCAAGGCGGCGCCCGCCCTCCGCAAGATCGGCGACGCCTACCGCGCTCAGGGTGACACTGAGCGCGGACGGGCCGCCTACCGCGAGCTCGTAGAGCGTTACCCGAACTCCTCCGAGGCCGAGGCCGCGCGGCGCGAGCTCGGTAGCTAGGAAGCCTCCGTGCGCTGCCCCTTCTGCGGATCCGGGGAGGACCGGGTGGTCGACACCCGATCCAGCAGAGGGGGACGCGCGATTCGCCGTCGTCGCGAATGCCTGAAGTGCGGCAAGCGATTCACAACGTACGAGTCCATCGATCATGTTCCGCGTTCCTCATGGGTATGGTTACCGCGTGCACCAAACGGCCGGTGAATCTCGAGACGATCGAAGCTGCGGTTGATCGGATCGAGGAGCGACTCGAGGAACGGCTCGAGAAGACCGGTCATTCAGAGATCCAGAGCGAGTGGCTGGGTGAACAGGTGATGGCCGAGCTCCAGCACATCGATCAGGTAGCCTATATCCGGTTTGCGTCCGTCTACCGGAAGTTCCAGAACCTTACCGAGTTCATGGATGAGCTTGAGGAGCTGACCGAGGCCTCCGGAGAGGTTTAGGGGTGGTGATCCCAAAGCCGAGCCCCGAGGGAACGATGTCGTTCCTGGACCATCTCGAAGAGCTGCGACAACGGATTCTATGGAGCCTGGGAACATTGGCAGTCCTGTCGCTGGCGGGCTTTTGGCTCACCACCCAGTTCGGTGTTCTCGAGTTCCTGACGCGCCCCGTGCGCCCGCTGCTGGATGCTGGTCGGCTCGCGTACTTGAGTCCCACCGAGCCCTTCATGGTTACGCTCAAGGTCGGGATCTTCGTTGGCGTTGTCTTGGCGCTCCCAGTGCTGTTTTATCACTTCTGGCGTTTCGTGGCACCCGGTCTGCTCGAGAACGAGCGGCGCATCTTCTTTCCGGCACTCGCCGGTTCGGTGCTCCTGTTCCTGGCCGGTGCAGCCTTGGCGTTCTTCATGGTGCTTCCGCTGGCGCTTCGGTTCTTCCTCGGATTCTCGGAAGAAGCTCTGATCCCGGTGATCACGATCAACGATTATTTCACGTTCGCGATCCGAATAACGCTGGTATTTGGCGCCGTCTTCGAAACCCCTCTCATCGTGATCGTTCTCACATACGTTGGGTTGTTGTCACCGAGGACGCTCCGCCGTTATCGCCGCCACGCGATCGCCGGTATGGCGATCCTAGCTGCGCTACTGACCCCAGCCGACATCTTCTCGATGGTCCTCATGCTTGTCCCGCTCTACCTGCTGTTTGAGCTGAGTCTGGTGTTTGCGACGCTGATCGAACGACGCCAGGAGCGAAGTGCTGCTCAGTCGCTGAAGGACAACGCTCCGTCGCCGGCCGACAGTAGCGACGGGTTGGAGCCATCCGATGCGTAGCCGCTCGGCCTCTGTGATGGGGGTATTACTGGTGTTAGGCGGGGCGACCTTGGCACGGGCTCAAGATGAGGTTCCCGACGATGGCGCGGCTGGGACGATTCCATCCCCCGATGAGACGTATGAGATTCTGATGAACCGCGCAAACCGGACCGACAGCCTACCAGGACCCGGCGGTGGTCCAATCGAGTATCAGGGACAGCGGCTTCTGTTCTATCCCGAGGGGGAGGTCATCCTGCTTGAAGGCGATGCAGCGACCGAACAAGCAGGGACGGAGCTGAAGGCGGATCGAATCTTGTTTCGCAGTCGTGAGGGGGTGGTGGAGGCATTTGGCGAGGCATCTGTCAGCCGCGGACCCTCCGAGCTGAAGGCGGACTCGTTGTTCTACGATCGGGAGTCCGAAACGGTCGCTACGTTCGGTGCGTCCGCGCTCAGCGAAGGTCAGTCGGTGACAGAAGGTCTGGACCTGAAGTACGACCTCGATCGGCGCAGCGGTCGGCTGGGCGCCGGGGTGACGACTTACGTACCCTGGATCCTAACCGGTGATGACATGGAGAAAATCGGCGACTCGACATACCTGGTTCAGGATGGGTACTTCACCACGTGTGACCTGGGTGTCCCGCACTATTCATTTCGCAGCACCGACATCAAGCTGCGACAGGATGACGTCATCGTAGCCTCGCCGGTTGTGCTGTACTTTTCCGATATCCCGGTGTTCTATTTGCCATGGTACGTCGAGCCGGCCACTCGCGGGCGCCACTCCGGCTTCCTCCGCCCGCAGATCGGGATCAGCACGCTGATTCTCAACAGTGGTCGTGAGCGCAACGTTCGCGATCTCGGTTACTACTACGTCATCAACGACTACGCCGACGCCGCCGTAAGTGCCGACTGGTATGCTGAATCCAGACTGATCCTGCGAGTCGATACGCGTTACAACATGCGCCATAGTTTTCGGGGGGACTTGCACTACGAATCGGTTTGGAATCGCCTCGACGATGAACGTTCGCAGCTCATTCGGTACTCGCACGACCATACTTTCAGCCGCGATACCAGAGGCAGTGTGAATGTCAACTGGTCGAGCCGACGCTCATTCCTGCGGCGCAACTCATTCGACCCCGACGAGATCCTCCAGCGCGCGTTTCGCTCGGCGGCCAACTACAGTACGCGATTCGGATGGGGATCGTTCGTAGCCGGTGGTGATGCCGATTTTCGACTCGATTCCAATCGTACGACATTCAGGATTCCCGATATCAGGCTGTCGATCAATCAGCGTCCACTTTGGGGGGGGCGCAGAAAAGGCGCCGCCGGGGAGGGCCAACCGTTTTGGCGGATCCTCCAGTACAGCGCCAGCACATCGTTCGTCGCCACGGTTGAACAGGCGCAGGTCGACAGTCTCGGAAACGCGCTGACGACGATCCCGACCGACAGCCTGGGAAACGAGATCGAGGGCGATCGAGAGACGATTCGAAATGAGCAAGACATGGGTGGCCGATTCACGTTGAGTGGACCGCTTAACCTGTTTGGCGTCGTCAAGGCCTCGCCGTCAGCGAGTTACAACCTATCGCTCCAGAACGACCAGCTTGCTGAGGACGAGAAGCTCGGTGGGCGGGGGCAGTTCTCAACGGCAGTGAGTTTCTCAACCAAGTTCTTCCGCGTGTACGATTCGGGGCTCGGACCGGTCAGGAAATGGCGGCACACGGTCAGCCCGAGTGTTGGCTTCAACTACTCTCCCAAGGCCAATCTCTTTGGCGCGCGAGATACCGAGTCAGCACGAGACGCGCTAACGGACGCTTTGACAGCCAATCTCAGCTTCTCTCAAGACTTGGACGTCAAAGTGCGTCAAGGCGAGGAGACCACGCGACTCACCGATGACAGTGGCGGGGGAGAGGGAGACGAAGAAGAAGAAGAAGCTCAGGAGGAGCGGACCCGGACCGTCAATCTCCTGAATGTCACGAATACCCTTTCGTATGATTTCGTCCGCGCACGCGAACCCGACCAGCTTGGCTGGCGCAACTTGAATACGCGTCTCACGACCGGCGTCGGGCGCAGTTTTAGTGTCTCCTCGTCGTTCGACACCGAACTCGTCAACCAGGGAGCCACGCGCGAGACTTTCAATCCCTTCATCCGGCGGGTCACGACCGATTTCTCGCTCCGCGGCGGGGGGTTCCAAGGTTCATTCCGTCAACGCTCGTTTGAAGATCGTCGTCGAGAACGCGACGTCGTCGCGGGACGGGGGACAGACGAGGAAACCGCGGAGGCAGCCGAGGCTTTGGAAGAGGCCGAGTTGCAAGGCCAGGGGTTCGGCCCGTGGTCGCTGAACTTGACGCATTCATGGTCGCGAACCCGCAGCGGCGACGGCAACCGACAGAGTTTAGGGATAGGAGCATCGCTCCTGCCGAGCCCGCACTGGAGTTTGAACTACCGCACGACTTACGATGTAACCGGTGGATCGTTCCAGGGTCAGACGTTGGCATTGGTTCGAAATCTCCACGATTGGCAAGCGACACTTGGGGTCAACCTCTTTCCCGCCGAACCGCAGGACCGTGTGCAGATATCGTTTTCTGTCTTTCTCCGTGATGTTCCTGACCTTGAGTTTCCGTACCGGGTGCGACGGGAGTAACGACCTGGCGTGAAAGAGATAACGACCGAAGGGCCGATGAACCCCGAGCAACTCGGCGGTGAGACCGTCGTCGTTGACGGGCGAAGTCTGTCGCTGGACTCTGTCGAGCGGGTGGCTCGCGCTGGGATGCGTGTAGAACTGGACAGCGGCGCCCGAAACCGGATGGTTGCCTCGAGGAAAATCGTTGAAAAGGCAATTGCTGAGGGTCGAGTCGTTTATGGGGTATCGACCGGTTTTGGAAAGCTGAGCGACTGCGTGATCACGGAGCAGGATCTGGCCAGACTCCAGGTCAACCTGTTGCGCAGTCACGCTGTCGGTGTGGGTGAGCCATTCGACAAGTCCAGCGTGCGAGCGATCATGCTGTTGCGCGCGAACACCCTTGCCGGCGGGTTCTGTGGTGCCCGCCCGGTGGTCTGCGAGCGGCTGGTTGATCTCCTCAATCGTGATGTCACTCCGTGGATTCCGACCCGTGGCTCGGTCGGGGCGAGTGGCGATCTGGCGCCGCTCGCGCACCTCGGTTTGGCGATGATTGGGGAGGGTGAAGCTCACCGAGATGGCAGACGGGTCCCGGCGAGAGATGTCTTGGCTGCGAGCGGGGTTGAACCACTGACGCTTGAGGCCAAGGAGGGATTGTCGCTGATCAATGGCACTCAGGTTATGACCGGGGTCGGGGTCTTGACGCTGCTTGCGGCGGAACGCGCGGTCGCCGCAGCGGAGGTTGCGGGCGCCATGTCGCTAGATGCGATCTGTGGCACGCGATCAGCATTTGACGACGCGATCCACTCTGCCCGCCCGCATCCTGGACAGCTGGTGTCGGCGGCGCGTCTTCGGGAGCTGCTGGGCGAGAAGAGCGGCATCTCGCAATCGCATGCCGACTGCGGTGTCGTGCAGGACGCCTACTCGTTTCGGTGTATGCCGCAGGTCCATGGGACGGTGCGTGATGCACTTCGCTACGTTCGCGGCGTTCTCGAAATCGAGGTCAACGCCGGCACGGATAATCCACTCGTATTTGTTGAAGGCGAGGATCCGGGCGGTGGGACGATGGTATCAGGGGGCAACTTCCATGGAGCGCCGGTCGCTGCGGCGCTCGATTTCCTAGCCATCGCGATGACTGATCTGGCCTCGATATCCGAACGTCGGATCGAGGCCTTGATCGACCCAAGGGAAAGCGGGCTGTCGGCTTTCCTGGCAAGTAATCCGGGTTTGGAGTCGGGCTTCATGGCCCAGCAGATCGCAGCGGCCGCACTGGTGAGCGAGTGTAAGGGGCTGGCTCACCCGGCGAGCGTGGACTCGATTCCGACCGGTGCCGATCGCGAGGATCACGTATCGATGGGCGCTTGGGCTGCTCGGAAGGCACGGATGGTGGTGGACAACACTGAACGTGTCATCGCCATCGAACTCTTAGCTGCAGCTCAAGGCATCGACCTCAGGCGTCCGCTCAAGACGAGTCCAAGCCTTGAGGAGGCTCACCGGCGTATCCGATCTGAGGTTCCCAGGCTGGAGGCCGACCGCCCAGGTTCAACTGACATAGAGGCCGTCGTCGGATTGATTCAGGCAGCTGCCTTCCGAGAACTGGTCCTGTAAGCGCTCGTGACCGCGCTTGAGATGCGCCCGATCTGCGAGCGGTGCGGCACCGCTCTGTCCGTTGGCGGTAGCGCGTACATCTGCAGCTATGAGTGCACCTACTGTACTGAGTGTGCGCAGGAGCTGCGTCATCGATGTTCCAATTGCGGCGGTCAGCTTGTCCGACGACCTGCGCGGTCCGAAAATTGATGCGTGAGAAGCTTCTGACAGGCGGATGTCTCTGCGGCGGCGTGAGGTATGAGGTGCGAGGACCGTTCGTGCGCGTCAGTCATTGTCGTTGTTCACGTTGCCGTCGTCATTCGGGGACAGCCGTGTCCACCCAGGGAAGGGTGCGACGCGAGCACTTTCAACTGGTCCAGGGTGCAGAGTTGATTCGCAACTGCAGAGTTGAGGGTTACGCGAGCAAGGTGTTTTGCAAAGTGTGTGGCTCGAGTTTGTTAAGTGGCGCTTGGCCAGATGGCCTGGAGGTCTCAATCCGTTTTGGCTCGCTTGACGGCGATCCGGGGGTCACACCCCAGTTCCACACTTTTGTCGAGGCGGGAGCGGCGTGGGACGAAATCCGCGACGATCTGCCGCAGTATCCGGGCCCGGTGCCCTTCGAGCCACATTGAGTTCGATCTCGGGCGCCCGCAATCGGTTTCAAAGCCTTGAGAATTGGTATCTTGGGCCCTGACAGTTGACATACCGCTTAAAGCCTATAAGCTTGTTGGCCCACTTTTGCGCCTTTCTGACAGTGTTTTCGGAGGTCTGAAGAGCGTGGCCGTTGACGAGAGCCGAGAACGCAAAATCCGGGAGCTGCTGTCACAGCTCTCGGGTGTTGAGGGGGTTCAGGTCGAGGAGGACGCTGAAGGGCGGATTCGGACCCTTACCATTCAGGTTTCCTATGAAACCGATCCCCGGCGTCTGACCCGGGATGTGGAGTCCGCTCTCCTTTCCGGCCTGGGACTCACCATCGATCACCGCGCTATCGCGATAAACGCTAATGGGTTCAATTCGAGGCAAAACCAGTCACAAGATGCGCCGGGGCAACCGTCGGTACGATCGTTGCGAGGAGAATCATGGCAGGAGCCGTTTCAGTTGGCACCTCCGGGTGACCGAAGGATCCGTTTTCTGAGTGTTCGGTGTATGCCCGACGGAGAGCTTTACGTCGAGATCACGGTGGAGTTGAAGATCGAAGGCGAAACATACGCTGGGCAGATTCGAGACGCGGACACACCCCGCGGGCGACTATTGGCCGCTGCGCGTGCGACCCTGCGGGCGCTGTCTCCCGCGCTTGAAGGGGAGGCAGCTTTTGTTCTCGAGGGGATTGAGGAGTTCACCATTCAAGATGCGGCCGGGGTCTTGACGATCCTGGGCGCTCGGTCCGGGCATCACCGACCGTACTTCCACGGTTCCGCTATCGTACGGCACAACCCCGTGGAAACAGCAGTCCGGGCGGTGTTGGACGCTCTCAACCGTTACTGGGCCGGCCGGACAACAGGCTGAGTTGAACTCTAGGAGAAAGGATACGAACAAGTGAGCGGAAACCGGGCCCAGTCCTTGAAAGGAGGTGCTGCCTTTGCTCGCTCCAGGAGCCTATGAGCCAGTCTTTGCGAAAGTCATGGCTCTGCTTCAGTTGCTGGTGCGGTTCTCTAGCACGTCTATGAACTAGGCCTTTTCGGCCCCTTAAGAAAACAATGTCGCCTAATACGACAGAGAGTCGTTCTTTCGCCAGGTTTAGGCTTCTAACCGCATCGCTCCTGCTTACGGTCTTAGTTAGCCTCTGGCTAATTCGTCCCAGCACCTGGGAGTTCTCGACCGGCGAAACCGCAGGGCTCGTTGTGTTCATCCTACTGATCGTTCTTGCCGAGAGTTTCCCGATCGCCATTGGTGCCGGTCGAGCGGACATCACGACGGCCGGTATTGTTTACTGGGCGATGATCGTGCTTTTCACCCCCTTCTGGGCAACAACCTGTGCTGTGAGTGGCTTTCTTTTCACGGATATTTTTGTCCGAAGGAGGCCGTTGCAAAAAGCCGTCTTTAACACCACTCAGATTGGTGTGAGCGTGATCGGCGCGAGCCTCGCCCTAGGGGCCATTCGAGGAGCACCAGGCCTCTCAGCTAATCCGAAGTTCTTTATTGGGTTCCTTGCAGCAATTGCTATTTTTTGGTTCTTGAATACTTGGTTGGTGAGCTTAGCGATTCACTTCTGGTACGGAGAGTCGACCCAGCGCTTTTGGCGACGAAACTACCAGTGGGCCTGGGTCTATGAACTGTCCTCTGCGCCGATCGCATTAGTAGTTGCGTTTGCCTACGACCGACTGACAATCGTAGGCCTGATCTTGGTTACGTTGCCAACGCTTATGGTCCGTTTGGCATACAGCCAATACCTAGACCTCAAAAGAACCTATAACGAAACCGTTCGCACGATGGTAAAGATTATCGAGATGCATGATCCGTACACCGCAGGACACTCGGACCGCGTTGC
>JBDGYV010000035.1:0-25484 GCA_039588915.1 Gemmatimonadota bacterium | reverse complement strand
ACCGGCGGAGAAGGAGAGCCTCGGGTTCGATTTGCTGCTCAAGCATCGGTACTTGGGTTACATCGCGCTCTTGATCCTGTTGCTGAACCTGGTCAACACGACCGGCGAGTACATCCTCGGCAAGTTGGTTGAGAACTACGGGGCCGAGCGCACCGAGCTGGCGGTGACTGAGGCGACACAGGCGGGCGTTACGTTGGCGTTCGGAAACCGTGACTTCGGTGATCCCGCTACCGCCGACAGTCAGCGCGAGTACCAGCGGTCAGTGATCGGCTCGTTTTACGCCAATTTCTTCCTGTGGGTCAATCTGCTCGGGATGTTTATGCAGCTCTTTATCGTCAGCCGGTTAGTCAAGTACGGCGGGGTCCGAGCCGGCCTCTTGTGGCTGCCCATTGTGGCGTTAGGTACGTACGCCGTCATCTTTTTCTTGCCGGCGATCCGGTTCGCTCGGCTCGGGAAGACGTTCGAGAACGCCTCGGACTACTCGATCAACAAGACCACGATGCAGATGCTGTTCCTGCCGACTTCGCGCGACATCAAGTACAAGGCGAAGCAAGTGATCGACAGCTTCTTCCACCGCATCGGCGATGTGTTCTCGGCAGTTATTGTGTTCTTGGGAACTTCGGTCTTTGTGTTTGGGCCTAAGGGTTTTGCGGTTTTCAACGTGTTTGTTATCGGGGTATGGCTCCTTGTCGTGTTGCAGATCGTGCGCGAACACAAGGCGATCGAAGCCGGCAAACGACCCGAGATCACCGGTGCGCACGAAGCGGCGCCGGCGGTGGCTGGATAGGGGGTGGCGAGGAAGCGCTTCTACCGGAGCATTTCGCCAAACACGATTTCCTCGGCGGCGAGCACGAGAGCCGTGGGGGGCAACCCGATCGTCTTACCGATCATGCTCGTGTAGTGTTCGAGAAAGTCGTCGCCCGGCTCTTGGATGCCAAGCATGACGAGGTCGGCATCCCCCGAGCTCTCGCGTAGGATCTCCTCGAACGGGCGGCCGTTGCAGACCAGTACCTCGGGCGTCGCGCCGGTCCGAATCCGGCGCGTGATCGTTTCTAGGTTTTTCCGAGCCCCCTGAGCGGCGGCGTCGGTGGGGACAACCATTTTCAATCGTACGTCGGCACCACGCCACGGCAGGCTCGTTTGGAGCAGGTAGGCCAGGATCACCATCAGCCCGCCGTTTCTCTTTAGCCCGCCCCACCACACGTCGATCCGCTGATACAGGCCGAAGCCGCGATTCTCGGGGTCACGAACGATCACCACGTTGCGTCGCGCCTCGTGAAAATGCGCAATCATCTCGCAATAGCGATGGCGCTGAATTGGATCGCCGATATCTCCTATCATGACGGTGTTTGGCACCAGTGGGCCGAGGCCATACGCTTCGACCAGCCGCTCAGCGCCCTCGAAATAGTTTGGCGCCGGAATGACACGAACTAGCGCCTGAACGCCATGCCGAGCCAGGAACTCATGGATGTTGACCGATATCGCCCGCCGGCGATCGGCGGGGGTGGAGTCGACCGGCACGACGGTCGCAACCGTCATCAGCGCCTTGTTGTGGGTGATCGCATTGGCCAGGTTGATCAAGTGCCAGCGCCGCTTCGGGGCACCTGAGAAAACGAGGATGTGCGGTCGCCAGTTCTTTGGACTCGGTTGGTCAGTGGGCGCCCCGATTCGCAGCAGGCCCGCGCGCGCGATGGCCATCCAGATGCCGCGGCGGACGTCGCCCCAGGTCGCCTTGATGTCGCGGCGCTCCAACCAGATGAAGACCGCGATCACGAACACCGCTGCGACAAAAGTCGCCCAGGCGTTGATCAGCACCATGACGACGATGCATCCAATAGCGCCGTACAGCGACAGCGACCAATGAGTCTTGAACACCGGGCGGAATGAGGGGTTGCCGATAAAGCGCTCAAGGCCGGCAGCGATATTCAACACGCCGTAGGTCGTAAGGAAGAACATCGTAAGGATTGGCGCGATCACGTTCAGGTTGCCGAAGTAGACCGCCACCAGCGCCAGGGCCAGCGTGAGGGCGGTGGCCGCGCGCGGCTCGTCGTCGGGGCCGCTCCCGCGGCCGAGGTAACGCAAGGGGCGTGGCAGTATGCCGTCCCGTGCGAGCGCCTGTAGCACGCGAGGTGCGCCGAGAATGCTGCCCACGGCGCTCGACAGCGCAGCCCCCCAAAGTCCGAGCAGTATGGCGTCGCCCCATAACGAGATGCGACGCATGACGAGCGGGTCCTCGATGAGCGTGATCGGGTCGACTCGGCTGGCGAGGATGATCGGCAGCGTCATGTAGATGAACCATCCGGCACCGATGGCGGCCAGGGTGCCCTTCGGGATCGACTTGGCCGGGTCTTTGAGATCGCCGGACATGTTGACCCCGGCCATGATGCCGGTAACGGCAGGAAAGAAAACCGCAAAGACGACCCAGAAATCCTCTCGCGGTCGAACGGGCGCGTCCCACATCTCGGTCGGTGCGTCCGGCAAGGGGCTTCCAAACGCCAGCGAGAACAGCGACAAGGCGATCAGGATCATGACGACGTACTGGACGCGGATAGCGGCGCGAGCCGAGGTCAGCGCCAGCACGGCCACAAACAGGGTCGCCACCACGCCGACCGAGCGCGGGTCGAGGATCGGGAAGATGCCGACCAGACTCTCCGCAAATCCAACAGTGTAGAGCGCCACCGAGAGAGCTTGCGCGAGATACAGCGGTATGCCGACCGCACCGCCGGCCTCGATCCCGAGTGAACGGCTGATCATGTAGTAGGCGCCGCCGGTTTTGACGGGTTGATCGGTGGCGATGGCGGCGATCGAAAGCGCCGTCAAGTACGTGATCAAGGTCGCCAGCGTCACGATACCGAGGCTCGCGGTGAGCCCCACGTTGCCGACCATCCACCCCGATCGCAGGTACATGAGAACGCCGAGGATCGTGACGAGTGAGGGCGTAAAAACGCCTGAAAAGGTGCCTAGCCCGCGTTGCTCCTGGGCTTTGCCCCTGGTCGGCTTGATGGTGGGACGTCGGAGGGGGAGTGAGATCATGCCAGATCGCCGGGGGAATCGGGAAGCCGCCTCAAGGCCACAGCAGGCATATCGGTCACTAGCTAGGTTCGGGCTTCATGCCAGGGGCGGAACAAATGCAAGAAGCGATCCTCTTTCTGTGCGTCGCCAACTCGGCCCGCAGCCAGATGGCCGAGGCGCTGGCGCTATCGATGACCAAAGGGGACGTCGAGATCTATAGTGCTGGTTCCGAGCCAACCGTGGTAAACCCGCTCGCGATTCGCATCATGGCCGAGATCGGGATCGATCTGTCGGGTCACCGTTCGAAATCGATCGATCAATTGCCACTGGCCCGTGTCGGTACCGTGGTCACCTTGTGCGCGGAAGAGGTTTGCCCGGTGCTGCCCGGTGTCGACCGTCACCACTGGCCACTCCCAGATCCGGCCGCGGTGACGGGAGGTGAAGACGAGCGCTTGGCGGCTTTCCGCGGGGTGCGCGAAGAAATCCGCGTGCTATTGGAAGGGTCGCTCTCGATGCTCATCGGAAGCGCGGGATCCAGCGGGGAGTAGACTCGAGATACTGCTCGTAGCTCGATCCAAACCGGCGCTTGAGCCCGGGCTCCTCGTAAAGCGTAACGAATAGGTGCATCACGAGCGCGAGCACCACCACCAGCCCGAGCATTCCGGGCGAGCGGTTGACGAGACCGAACCCCAAGAGAAGCGTCAAGCCGCCGATGAGCATCGGATTTCGCGTCCAACGGTACGGACCGACGGCGACAAACTCGCGCGGCGGATCGAATATCGCCGGTGTCCCGCGGCCGCGGGTGACAAAGATGCCGATGCAAGCCAATCCGAACGTCGCTCCTGCGACCATCAGCACCACACCTGGGAGCCGGGTCCACTGCGGCAACGCTCCGCCGAGCTGCGGGTCGAGCCCCCGAGATTGCACGGCGACCCAGCCAACCGCAAAAACGAAAGCGGACACCCAAACCAGAGACCTGAGTGCGATAAAGAGTGAGCCCACGGCTCCACAGTCTTATCCGCTCTTGCACGGCCGGCAACCGTGTGCCGGGCCCGTCGTGGTTGCCGCCAGCCGCGAGGTTATCTAGGGTGTTACTCGCGTTCGGCCCGGTTTATGCTTACTGGAGAACTGGTCCTCGATCCGCGGGGTCCATTGTAGCCAATCGCATCAGAAAGGATCGCACGAAGCGTGTCTTGTTACCGAATTATCCCGTTTCCCCGACCGCTAGTGCTGGCGTTCTCGCTGGTGCTGAGTGGGCCGGCGGTGCTCTCGGCACAGCAGCTCAATCCGTTCGACGAAGCTCAGCCGGTGGAAGACCCGCTTCCGTTGGCGATTGGCAACACCTGGACCTACATCGGCGACATCTGGTGGGCGCCACCCGATGCGCGAATCGTGTATCGAGAGAACGTCAAGTGGACCATGGAGGTCACCGACATCGTCGAGCGAGACGGGCTGCGAGCCGCGGTGCTCAAGGGCCACCCGCAGGACCTCATGCTGTACGAGGAGGGCCGAGAGCAGGGCGACTACCTCTTGATCGCGACCGATAGCGGCAAGTATTACCTGCTAGATGGGGAGCGCGCCGAGGCCGCGCTCGATCAGGTCCGGGATCTGAGAAACCCGCTGATCGACCTGGTCGACGAGCCAGACCTCATGCTCGATCTGCCGCTTTTCGTCGGTAAGCGCTTCTGCTCCGCCAAGCAGCTGCTTCGACCCGACAAGCTCAACTGTTGGACGGTGTCCGACGAGCAGATCACGACGCTGCCTGGAATCGCGGGTGTGATCGCGACCGACGAGACGACATCGTACCTGCTGACGCACAGGACCAGCAGCAACCACGCGATCTGGAGCTTCGTTCCCGGGGTCGGGTTCACATCGTTCTCGTTCGGCACTCGCGGTGAGCCTTCGGCGGTCGAGCTCGTGCTGTACAAGGTCGAGCTCCAGTCTGACGCTGACGACTCGATGGCCAGGGACGAGAACCCCAAGGAATCGGCTACCGGGCCGACGACCGGCCCGCCTCGGTAGGGTTAAACCCGACCTCTTATTAGGGGTAAACCCCACTTCCTGCCGAACCCCAAGGCGCGCTAAATTCAAGGCGATCGCAGTTCCATTCACATCGCATACGAGGGTCAGGAGCGGGGATGAACATCAACGATTTCATGGAGTGGGTCGTTCGGCGCAGCGTCGCCGAGCCAGAGTTCCACCAGGCGGTACGGGAGTTCGCCCAGAACGTGATCCCGTTCGTAAACGAGAATCCGAAGTACAAGAGACCCCGCATCCTAGAGCGGATGACCGAGCCGGATCGAGTCATCATGTTTCGCGTGGCGTGGGAATCCGACGACGGTGTCTTTCACGTCAATCGCGGCTATCGAGTACAGTTCAACAACGCCATTGGGCCCTACAAGGGTGGGCTGCGGTTCGACCCGTCGGTCAACCTGAGCATCCTCAAGTTCCTGGGGTTCGAGCAGTGTTTCAAGAACAGCTTGACGACGTTACCGATGGGTGGTGGCAAGGGCGGCGCTGACCTCGATCCCAAGGGTAAGTCGGACCACGAGATCATGCGGTTCTGCCAATCGTTTATGAGCGGGCTTTTTCGGTACATCGGAAAGAACGTCGACGTTCCGGCTGGTGACATCGGTGTGGGAACGCGCGAGATCGGGTACCTGTTCGGGCAGTACAAGCGGCTTCGCAACGAGTTCACCGGAGCAATAACCGGTAAGGGTACGGCTTACGGTGGGAGTCGATTGCGCCCGGAGGCGACCGGGTACGGCTGCGTCTACTTCGCGAACGAAATGCTCAAGGCCCAGGATGATGGACTCGAGGGTAAGACATGTGTCGTGTCCGGCTCGGGGAACGTGGCGCAATACGCCGCCGAGAAGCTCGTCGAGTTGGGCGCCAAGGTGGTTACGTTATCCGATCGCACCGGGTTCATCTATGAGCCAGACGGGTTCACGAAAGAGCGATTGGATTGGGTGATCGACCTCAAGACGAACCGGCACGGTAGCCTCGATGAGTACGCGAAAGAGTTTGGCAGCGAGTACCACCGTGACGAGAAAGTCTGGGGCGTCTCGTGCGATCTCGCGTTTCCATGCGCAACACAGAACGAGATCCAGGTACCGGATGCCAAGGAGTTGGTGAGCAACGGCTGCCGGGCGGTCTCAGAAGGTGCGAACATGCCGGTCCATCACGACGCCGCGGACGTAATCGCGGCATCCGGGGTCATGCTTGCCCCGGGCAAAGCGGCCAACGCCGGTGGGGTCGCGATCTCGGGTCTCGAGATGACTCAGAACGCGATGCGGATCAGCTGGACCCGCGAGGAGATCGACCAACGCCTGCAGAAGATCATGTGCGGGATCCACGAGCAGTGCATCGAATACGGTCAGGACAACGGCCACATCGACTACGTGAAGGGCGCAAACGTGGCCGGCTTCATCAAGGTCGCCGACGCGATGCTCGCCTACGGGGTGCAGTAGGCACTCTGTAGCTTGCTCAGTCGCTAGAACACGGGCCGCGGCTCGGGCGGTACCAGCTCGACGATCCACAAACCCGAGTTTGGGTCCGACGCGAAGACGGCCCCCTTGTGGGGTTGCGCGCCCCAGGTATCGGTCGTGTTCGGGGTCGTCCCCTCGGCATCCTCGGTCATGTACCAGCCGATCTCACGGCCCTGTCGGTAGAGATCGCCACGCAGTTCGCCCGAGATGTCGAGCACGCGTAAGCCGGCCTGGTAATAGCCGATGTACAGCTTGTCGTCCTCGGCCCACATGTTGTGAGCGCCGGCCTCGGGGACGCGGTAGTAACCGACCTCGACGGGGCGGCGTACATCCGAAACGTCGATCACGTGGATGTATCCACGTGGACCGTTCAAACACTCTGCACAGCCGAAGATCTCGTCGCCGGCGAAGACGTAATTGCCATAGCGAACCGCGTGATGGGTGTTCCCGTACGTCTCGCCATCGTTTCCGAGTTGATACTGGTACTTATGCTGCGCAACGAACTGCGGGTCAGTCGGCGTGCCCCCGGCGATGCCGTTGCCGACGTCCAGGATCACCACTCCATCGTCCCAATAGCTGAGATAGGCGAGGCCATCCTCGATGTTTACGTCGTGCAACCATTTGTTCTGTTTGTCGAGGCCCCAGCGGCCGACCCGACGTGGGTTCTCCGGATCGGAGATATCGACGACGTGAAGGTCGGCGGTGCCGTAATGCACCGCATACACGAGGTCGCCCTCGATCCATACGTTGTGAACGCCGCCGGTCAGGCCGTCGGTGAAGTGTGTGATCCGCGCCGGGTGTGCGGGATCGGCGATGTCGAGGAGGGTGATTCCGTTTCTCCGATTGGCAGCGTTCTCGCTCGTAACCACCGCCAGAGAGGCGTTTGCGTTGATCTTGACGTCGTTGACGCGGCGACCGTCGAATGCCAGCGAGTCAGTGATCACCGGCTGGCTCGGATCGGTCACATCCCAAGCGTATATGAGATTCCCCGAGTACGTGCCGGTGTAGGCGTAGTCGTGGCCGTCCTGGCCTTCAAAGACCCACAGATCAGTGGTCGATTGACCAGCCGGGGCAACGCCGTGTGCGATGAGCCGGACAGTGTGTCGTGGCGCGCGAGGCGTGGCGACGAGCTCGGCGATCGTGCTGTGCGAGCCGACGCTGGCCATCACGCGGTGGAGCCCCGCTTCGTAGGCGACGAACGCACCGTCTGCGTCGACGAACGCCCGGTCGTGCGCGTGCCCGGAGCCCGGCAGCAGGGTCCACTCGGTCGGCAAGTCACCGAGATCACGGCCGCGGTCGTCGATCGCCACCGCCGATAAGTGAATGACGTCACCGACCTGTACGGTTTGCGTGTTGGGCTTGAGCTTGAGTCCGCGCACGCGGTCTTGCTCAACCCGCATCGACAGCGACGCCGTGATGTCACCCACGCGCGCGGTCACTCGAGCCTCGCCGGAGGTCACACCGATCGCTAAGCCGCCGGGCGTGACGTGAAGGATCGTTGGATCGGAGGACTCCCACTCGGTTTCGACATCGTTCCGCGGGTCACCTCCCGTCGACGCTCTCGCGGTAAGGGCCGTTCGCGTACCGACGAAAAATGTTGGCTGCGGTTCGATCTCGAGTTGGTCGACCGGAGCGGGGGTGACGTAGACGCGAATGAACCCGAAGACATCGTCAAACCCCGGCCCGTCCCTCCGAGAGCGCCTGACCCTGGCGCTTATCAGCTCCTCGCCCGGGACGATTCCGAGCACCTCGGAGGTTTCCGAGTCGTACCAAGCGCCGCTACCGCGTGAAGTGACACGCATCATGATGTCATCGAGTGCGTTGCCTTCGTCGTCCACCGGATTGATCTCAATAGACGTGCGCTCGCCGACTTGGACCGTGATCGCCTCCGGCGACATTTGCAGCTCGGCCACCGCCTCCTCGGGGTATGTTTGGGCATGAGCTCGGGTCGTCGCTACCGCTGACAGCCCGACGGCAACGACGAGCGCGCTCATGATCGGCGAGATCGAATAGACAGACATGAGAAAACCTCCGCGTTGCATGCCTACGTCCCTACGCTCGATGCGCCGTGGCTGGGCGGACAGTCGTCGCGACTGGCCACCTCCGCATCGGCGACAAGCTGCTTCAAGTTGGTCGGGATCGGGTGGCTCTTCATGAGCTTCGCCATGTACACCACGTTGTGTGCCATGTAGCGGGCCGTCTTGTTGGTGTACATGTGCTTGTCACCGCCGGCCTCGATGTAGCTCGGTCCGGGGCCGGCATCGCCGACCCAGTAACAATCTGAGTTTGGCGGCACCACGCATCCCAAGTGTGACAAGTTGAACAGCGTGTTCGCTGCGGCATCGTGAGCGCCGTCCTCGTTTCCGGTTACCACTACGCCGGCGATCTTGTTGTACAGCGGAAACTGACCCGTCTCGGGATCCCCCTCGACGTAGGTGCCGTCGAGTCGCTCAATGACCAGTTGGGCCACCGCTGAGCGCACGCCGAACCAGATCGGCGTGCCGATGATGACGATGTCCGCCGCTCGGAGCTTGGCCAGGATTCCCGGCCACTCGTCACCCGCCCCCTCGTCGGAAGCAACACCAAACGGGATGTTGTAGTCGACGATGCGAATGACTTCGGACTCGACCCCCATCGGCTTCATCAGGTCGATGACCTTGTCGATCAATGCCCGGGTGTTCGATTCGGCGGACGACTTCTTGAGCGTGCAATTCAAGATGACTGCTTTGAGATCCATGCGATCGTCCCCGTTTCAGGTTGTTTGTGGTCTAGTCGGCGGCAGGGGTGCCGAAATGGTCGATGAGTTGGAGCCTGTTCACATCCATGCAAACGCCTGTTCGAGCTGTTCACGACCGCCGGTTTCGACAATGTCCCCATGACCGACGATTACGCGATCAAAATCCCATGTCAGGATACGCGCTAAAGATGAACGCGCAGCGTTACGATCGGATATCGCGCGACGCATCGTCCAGCTGACTCCGAGTCGATTGTAAACCCCCAGCGCACGCGCGGCGAGTCGGGTGAATAGGGGGCGACTGGGCGGCAAATTGAAACACAGGTCGGTCAGGATCACGGTCCGACTTGTCCGATGGAGGAAGACGATCTCGGTGGACAACCGGTTGCCGTAGAACGCGATCTGATCGAGATCCATCGTCCAACGCGGATCGGGCTCGTCACCGAGGGTTCCGGAAAATGACAGGTCCTCCCGCCGCTCTGGCAGTCCCGGTGAAGCCAGCAATTGGGCTTCCGGATAGACCTTCCGATAGTGCCGCATGTACCTGTGGTGAAAGCGGTTAGGGGAGATCACAAAGCGCACTGGACCGATCGCATCGAGCTTCTCACGCAGCTCCGGTGTGAGGTACGCGACGGAGTGAAGCCACAGTTCGCCGCTGCTCAACAGCACCACCGTCATGCGCCGACCGAAGTCGATTCCGGCCAGCTTTAGTGAGTGTTCGGCGACCCACATCCGCTCGTGCAGCTTTCGAAACGTGATGTTTAGATCCTTCATGGTGGCGGGGTTCCTCTTGCGTTTTAGACTCGAATGTTGTACGAAAAAGTGACCGGAGCGGATATCCCCGGTTCGCTCGCCCCCGTTGAAGAACGCTGCAGGTTACTCAAAACGACTCTTTTCGGAGAACTACGAGATGGCAAAAGCAAAATCCAAGCGTAAGCCAAACCCGGCGTTCATGAAACCGATGAAGCCTGATGCCCACCTTGCCAAAGTTGTTGGCGCCGAGCCCAAGCCGCGGACCGAGGTGACGAAGAAACTCTGGGATTACATCAAGAAAAACAACCTTCAGAACCCGAAGAACAAGAGGAATATCGTCGCCGACGCCAATCTGAAGGCGGTGTTCGACGGCAAGGCCGAGGTCAGCATGTTCGAGATGACCAAGCTCGTAAACGGGCATATGAGCGACGCCTGACCAGGGCCACACAGTAGATTTTTTCAGCGAGACCCGTCGGGACGCCGGCGGGTCTTTGCTTTATTGCGCTGGGCTGTCTTCCAGCGGCCACACATTGTCCGACCGGTCGACGTCAGGGAAGTCGAGCTCCGGGTCCAGATCGATCCTCGCGATCGGTGCGCCGGAGCGTGTCGCGATGTGAGTACGAACCGCACCTCGAAGCCACACATCGACCGGCACTTCGTGCCGCTCGGTCGACCCATCCTCACGCGTAACGACGACGTCAACCGGCATCGGCACTAGACCCTCGTCGACGATCTCGATCTCAGCGCGACCCTCATCGAGGAGCCGCACTTCGCCGATTGCGTGATCGAGCGTCCACGTTTCCTGGTACCACGCCGACCAGAACCAATCGAGATCGCGGCCGGATACGTTTTCGAACGTGCTGAAGAAGTCCCACGGGTACGGATGCTTGAACGCCCATCGATCCCAGAACGCGTGATACGCTTCAATGAACGTCTTCTCGCCCAACGTACCCCGCAGCGCGCGAAGCACCGTCGACGGTTTCTCGTATGACGCCACGCCGTACGCTCCGGGATAGTGGAAGTCCGACCACCGCAGGATCTCGCCCTCACCCTCCCGCAACGCGAGCTCGATGTACTCCTCACGATCCTCATGGTCAGGGTCAACGCCGGGGAAGAAATCCTCACGCGCTCGGTTCTCGTTGAACGTCGTCGTTCCCTCATCGAGCCAGGCGTATCGGCGCTCGTTGTTTGAAGCGATCATCGGAATCCACATGTGGGCGAGCTCGTGCGCCACCACCATGTACAACCGATCCTCCCCGCGCTCGTTGTAGTCGCCGATCAGGGTCATCATCGGGAACTCCATTCCACCGCCGATGATCCCACCGCCTTCGACCGCCGTCATGTGCGGCCACGGGTACGAGTATCCGGTGTACTCCGACAAGATTGCGATCGAGTGTTGCGAGTACCGGGCGGCTTGTTTCCAAAACGGGGCGCTCTCCCGGTACAGGGCGTTGATGAGCGCGTAGTCGACCGAGCCATCGCCGTCGCGATCGCCGACAGGGGTGCGAGTCGCGTCCCAGTTTGATGCACGCGTGATACTGGCCGATACGTCGTGCACCGAGTCGGCGATGAAGTGCCAGCGGATCGACGCGTCGGCGTCTTTCCACGTCGCGGCTCGTCCGAACTCTGCGGGTGTGACGATCGGTAGGATCGCGTCGCTGTCGGCGGCGGTCGCTAGCCGTTCGCGCACCGTACTGGACAGCGTCTGCTCGGGGTTCTGGAGCTCGCCGGTCGATACGATCAGCCAGTCCGAGGGCGCCTCGATCTCGATGTCGTAACGCGCGAACCCAGCGTAGAACTCCGCGTTTCCGGTGAACGTGTCGAAGTGCCAACCTGCCAGATCGTCGTATACGGCCATATGCGGGTACCAGTAAGCGAGGAAGTAGAAGTCGTCGCCGCTGTACCCCATGCGGTTGCCGGCCCCCGCTTGCGGAACGACGAAGCTGTACTCGAAGACCAGCTCAACCGTACTTCCCGGGGCGACCGGCGCAGGAGGATGGATGAGCATGCGCGTCCCGAACACCCGGTACCCGAGCGTGTCGTCGTTGACCTCTGCGAGCTCGATGTCGTCGACCGAGACTCGACTGAGCTTCATCCCGCCGGTGACTTCGACCTCCTCGGAGCGAATCGCACCCTCGGCGTGGAGGTTCTGCTGGAGGTGGACCCAAAGCACCGCAAGCGTGTCGGGCGAATTGTTGTGATAGACGATGTTGGCGGTGCCGTCCAAACGATGAGAGGTGGGATCGAGTTTCGCGTCGAGATCGTACTCGGACCACTGCTGCCAATACTGTGGTCCCGGTTCACCGCTTGCTGATCGCGTACCGTTAGCGACCGCCTGGCGGTAGCCAGCGGGGACCTGGAGCGGGTGAGGAAGCGGACGCTGCGCGGCGGAAACCGTGGGCTGGGTGTCTACTGGCTCCTGGGCTACGGCCGGACCGACGGTCCAGCCCGCCAACACCAACCCCAGAACGGCGACGGTGATCGAAGGGCGGAATTCGTTGAGCATCATCGTCAGGACTCCTTTTCGGTATCGATGAACCCAGTTAGTCCGAGCGGTGTAACTTTTGAACGACACGGGCAGCCAGCGTGCGCGGCGTGATTCGGGTCGCGAACGCCAATATCTTGTTGAGATTTCCGGGTACGATTAGTGGTTTGCCTTCGCGCATGGCGTCATAGCCCGCCTGGGCGACTCGATCCGCCGCCATGCCGCGTCCGCGATCGAACAACCGCGAACTCGTCATCCCGGCCTCCTCTGCGAAGCTAGTGCGCGTAGGACCCGGGCACAGCGTCGTCACAGTAACGCCGGAACCCTCCAGTTCAAGCGCCAGCGCCGTCGAGAAGTTCAGTACGTACACTTTGGTGGCGTAATAGACCGCCATCAGCGGACCGGGTTGAAACGCTGCCGTCGACGCGACGTTCAGAATTCGGCCGTGTCCACGGGTTACCATTTCGGGCAGAAAGGCCCGAGTCAGTGAAGTCAGCGCGGTCACGTTGACCTGGATCATATCGCGCTGAGACTCCGAGTCGGCCGTGAGAAAAGAACCTGAGATCGCGAACCCCGCATTGTTGACGAGGTGCGTTACGACGAGTCCCTGGCGTTCCACCTCGCGTGCCAGGTGAGCCGGCGCCTCAGGATCGGCGAGGTCAGCGGGGATCACGTGCACGTGTACGCCGTAACGCTCGGCGACGTCGGCGGCGATCTCGCGGAGCTTCTCCTCGCGGCGCGCGACGAGCACTAGCTCGTAGTCATCTGCGGCGAACAACTCGACCAGCGCCAAACCGATGCCGCTCGACGCGCCGGTGATCAGCGCGACCGGCAGGATTTCGCCTTCACGCGGCCTTCACCCCGATCCTTCGCGCGCCGGGACCGCCGCCAGCCACGATACAACCATATCGCCCATGTCGGAGGTCGCGATGCCGCTGCGGGCGTCGGCCGACGGCACCTCGCCGCTCCGGAGCAGATCGCTCACCGCGCGTTCGATCCCCTGGGCGGCGCTTGTCTCGTCGAGGTAGTCGAGCATCATCGAGGTCGCCGAGATCGCCCCCAGTGGGCAGGCGACGTTCTTGCCGGCGTACTTGGGCGCCGAGCCGTGGACGGGCTCGAACATCGAGGTCTGACCCGGGTGGATGTTGCCTGACGCCGCGATCCCCATGCCGCCCTGAAGCATCGCACCCAAGTCGGTGATGATATCACCGAACAGGTTTGTCGTGACGATGACGTCGAACCACTCGGGGTTCTTTACCATCCACATACAGCACGCGTCGACATAGGCGTGGTCGGTCTCGATCTCGGGAAAGTCGCCGGCGACGTGCTTGTACGCCCGGGTCCACAGGTCGTGGGGCCGGATCGCGTTCGCCTTGTCGACGAGCGTGACGCGTGGGGGGCGGTCGGAGATCCCCCCGGCCTCCCGCTCCCGGCCCCGCTTCCGCGCCAGCTCAAACGCGTACCGGCACGCCCGCTCACACCCCTTCCACGTGTAAAGGCCGTTGACGAGCGCGACCTCGTCGGGCGTGTTCTTCTTGAGGTGGCCGCCGATCTGGGAGTACAACCCCTCGGTGTTCTCGCGCACGACGACGAACTCGATGTCGTCGGGGCCCTTGTCCTTGAGCGGGCACAGGTGTTGGGAGTAGAGCTTGATGGGTCGGAGATTGACGTAGAGATCAAGGCCGAAGCGAAGGCCGAGGATCACCGAGCGCTCGACCAGGCCCGGCTCTACGTCTGGGTGACCGATCGCGCCCAGGAGCACCGCATCGAGCCCCCGCCACTCCTCGATCACCGAGTCGGGCACGAGGTCGCCCGTCTTCAGGTAGTGCTCGCTGCTGAACGGGTACTCGACGAGCTCGGTCTCGAATCCCTCGAGCTCGGCCGTGGCCTTGAGGACTTTGATGCCCTCCGCCACGACCTCGGGGCCGATCCCGTCGCCCTTGATCACGCCGATCTTGTATGTGGTCATCGCAGATCTATCCTTATTTCAGTTCGCATTGACTCCGCCAACTTACTACCGATCTGGGTCGAGCAACGCCAGCAAATCGAGCGGTTCCTTGACTAGCGCTTTGGCCCCGTGGGCGAGGAGCTCATCGCGATCGCGGAATCCCCAGAGCGCACCCACCGCGTACATGCCGGCGGCGACGGCGGTTTGCATGTCGGTCATCGTGTCGCCCAAGTAAAGGCACGCCGAAGGCTCGACGCCCAAATCGCTGGCGATCTTGAGAACGGCGGTCGGGTCGGGTTTGAGCGGGACGCCATCGGTGCCACCGATGACCGCCGCGAAACGCCATCGGTCGAACATCCGCTCGACCATCCAGCGGGTTGCCGGTTCGGGTTTATTGCTTACCACCGCCATCGGTATCTGACGCTGGGTCAACCGATCGAGCAGCTCGGGGATCCCCGGGTAGGCGGTCGTGCGGTCGAGCATGTGCTCGGTGTAGTAGCGCTTGAGATCGTCGAGCACCGGACCGACCAGGTCAGCGCGATCCGTCGGAAGCGCCCGCTCGACCAACCGCTCGATGCCTTCACCAACGAGTGTACGATACGCGTCGGGCTCGAGCGTCGGGAGATCGTGCGCCGCCAACGCACGGTTCATCGCTTCGGCGATGTCGCCAAGCGTATCGGCCAGCGTACCATCGAGATCAAAGATCACGGCTCGAAAACGCATGTCACCTCAGCAGTAGTGCGGCCGCACCGACGATGAGCACGCCAAACCCGACCGCGGTCTTGGCGGCGGCTGCGAACGCTCGCCCGACGAGCGCGCCAAAGGCCGCTCGACCGGTCGTCTTCATGTGTTTGGTTTCCCACCACGTGACTGCCGCTGCGCCCCCAAATGTGCCCAAAAGTCCTCCGAGCAAGGGTCCTATTAACGGCAGCGGTATTGGCAAACCGATCAACACGCCTACGATCCCCCCGACGATCGCGCCCCAAAACGCCTTGCGCGACGCACCAAACTGTTGACTGGCGCGGCGCACGATCAAGAATTCAGCCACCTCAGCAAGTCCGGCCAACACGATCAGGACACCCCATACCCACCACGCAACCTCTCCGACCCAAGCTCCGATGCCGAGCACGGCCAGCATTACCCAGGTACCCGGGAAACCGAGCGGGATCAAGAACAGACACGCGACCATGATGAGGATCGCCCCGGTGGCGAGGAGTGGTTGGGTCATGGTGGCGAAGTCTACCACCCCCTCGACGACGCTTCATGTGATAGATTCCGAGGAACACCGTAGAGACAGGTTTGAGCGACCCGAGACGGAGGTCGGTTCGATGAGCCGGAAACTACTAACCGAGACGATCGGCACGTTCTTTCTCGTCTTCACCGTCGGCTTGACGGTGATCGGGGGGACTCCGTTTGCGCCGTTGGCGATCGGGTCGATCCTCATGGTGATGGTGTACATGGGTGGGCACGTGTCTGGGGGCCACTACAACCCCGCGGTATCGCTTGGGGTATGGATGCGCGGCAGGCTTGACGGGCGGGAGCTCGTCCCGTACTGGATCGCGCAGTTTCTGGGTGCGTTTCTGGCCGCCGGCAGCGTGTATGCGATAACGGGGCAGTCATTCGCACTCGAGTCTTCGGGCGCCCACTCCGTGGGTGCGGTACTGATGGTCGAGTTCATGTTCACGTTCGCGCTGGTACTGGTAGTGCTCCAAACGGCGACCGCGATTGACACCGAGGGGAACTCGTTCTACGGCCTTGCGATCGGGTTTACACTCGCAGTGGCGGTGTTCGCGGGCGGGCCGATCTCTGGCGGGGCGTTCAATCCCGCGGTTGGCATTGGACCGACGGTGTTCGACTTGCTCGCCGGTGGCAATTCGCTCGCGTACGTCTGGTTTTATTTGGTCGGGCCATTGGCTGGCGGGGCGCTGGCTGCGCTCGTCTTTCGAATCCAGAGTCCGGGCGATATCTAACCGAGGGTAGCGACAAGAAAACGGCCGCCGGGGAACCCGGCGGCCGCCAAAACTGGCTCCCCGGGCCGGACTCGAACCAGCGACACGGTGGTTAACAGCCACCTGCTCTACCAACTGAGCTACCGGGGAGGGCGACCGGCTACGAGGTCGCCGATCGACAACTCAAATTATTCCGACTTATCAGCTTGGGCAACCGGACGCAGTGCGGCGATGACGCGAATGGGGTTTGAGTAAACCCAATCGATTTCGCGGATGAGCTCCCGCCCATGAATCCCCAGATATGGCGACAGATGTCGCGGTTCGATCGTTACCTCGACGCGATACGTGCCCGGCTTCAAGACCGGTGCGTCGACTTGGCCGGTTGACTCAACCACCAGCTCTCGCTCGCCGGTTGGGTCGATGCGCAGCAACCGTACCGCGATCCTACCGGTGGGCCGGTTTTCGAGCCCCACTACGGTTGGTGGCACGACGACGATCCGCAGACTGTCTCTGAAGCCGACCGTCGAACCCATTTCTGACACCCCGTGGGGACCTTCGAGTCGAAAATCGAAACCAGCGGGGGTCCCCCACGCCTCGACGACAACGAAAAAGTGGCCCGCCCGGATCGCATCTTCGATCGCGGCCGCACGTTCAGCAACAGTCGTCCGTGCACCGGTGGCGATGAAGACGACGTTGGTCACCCACGGTATCATCCGCTCATACGAGTCACCCCGGCCGCCGTCAGAGAAGCTCCACGGAATGGAGTTCTCGTGGGCGTCGGAGGCACCGAAGCCAAACACGATGCGGTCGACGAGCAGTCGATCCCACTTGTCAAGCGCGGCCTCGTTGGAGCGAAAAATCGACAGGTACGCGAGATCGGGATGGGCGGGTGTTTGGCGCAAGAGAAACGGCATCAGCTGGAGAAACGCGCCCAACCGCGGCAACCCCTGCGCACGTCGATGTCTGGGTGCGAAGGTGGCATGCGGATTGACAATCTCGATCGCGTCTGGCCCGGCGGCTTCGATTTCCGAGAGGAGAACGTCCTCGGTGTGCGATAAGAGGACGACCGCGCCGTAGTTGCGGAAGTCGTCGGCTGCCGCGAAGCCGCCAGCGTCGTAGAACGAACGGCGTTCCTCGCGCGTGCCCGACGGCAGCGAGTCAAGTCCTATCGGCATGAGTGCGTTTTCAGCGCCAGGGTAGAGCAGCGTACCGCAGGACAGCTGGCTCGCGATGACGCGCCCGTTGACCAGCACAGGTTGGTCGTCGGCACTCAAGGACAATGCCTCGGCGACCGAATCGGCGCGCACGAGATAGCGATCGTGCTCGGTCAAGAACGCTGCGTCGACCTTTGACTGGCAGAGCGCGGCTCGGAATCGAATCCGGCACGGCTCGTTTGGCTGCTCGGCCTCGTCCTGGGGGTTTTTGTCACAGGCGTCGTATGAGAATACCGAGTGAACGTGGAGTATGGCTCGAACCGGCGTCCACTCACGTCGCGCGCCGAACTCGACCGCGCCGGGCAGTGAGTCGGGCCAGACTGGGGCACCGTCGCGGCCGCCTGTCGCCGGTCTGCAAGCGCCGATCGCCAGCAGAACGAGGATCACGCGATAGTTATGGGTGGGCAGCGACATGTCTCTAAAGTAGATAGCTTCTCGTCTCGCAACACGGAACCGATCATCGAGCAAACGGAGGTGCGCGTGGCGGATTGGGCGTTGATCCTGGGATCGTCGAGCGGTTTCGGCGAGGCGGCCGCACGCGCTTTCGCCACCGCAGGCTACAACATATTTGGCATCCACCTGGATCGAAAGTCGACGCTGCCGCATGTCGAGGAGGTTCTCGGGCAACTTCGGGCGACGGGCCGAGATGTCGAGTTCTTCAATATCAATGCCGCACAGTCCGCCAAACGAGACGACGTCGTCCAGCACATCGATCAGCGCCTCGAGGCGTCTGGCGAGAAGGTGCGGGTTCTGATGCACTCGCTCGCGTTCGGCACGCTCAAGCCATTCATCGGGCTCAACGGCAAGGGGGGTCTCAGCCAGAAGGAACTCGAGATGACCCTCGACGTAATGGCGAACTCGCTGCTGTACTGGGTTCAGGCGCTCGTTGATCGAGGTCTGATGGGTGAAGGCGGGCGGGTGTTCTCGATGACATCCACCGGCGACACCCATGCCTGGTCCTCGTATGGCGCGGTGTCGGCTGCCAAGGCCGCACTCGAAGCACATACCCGACAGCTGGCGCTCGAGCTGGCCACGGTTGGGATCACGGTGAACGCGATCCGCGCCGGGGTCACCGACACCCCGGCTTTGAGGAAGATCCCGGGCAGCGAAGAGATGGTGGTGTCAGCTGCCCAGCGGAATCCTCACAAGCGTTTGACGACCCCCGAGGACGTGGCTCAGGCGCTAGTCGCTCTGGCGAGACCGGAAACCTACTGGATTACCGGCAACGTGATCGGCGTAGATGGAGGCGAAGAGATTGCGGGGTAAGGTCGAGTGACGTGCCACACATTGTCCTTCAAACAAGCTCGCCACTTCACGAACTAATCGATGCGCTAGAGCCGTTCGTCGTTCGTGAGGCGGATACTGTTTGGCGGCTCCGCGATGCCTATCTGAGTAGGGGCGGCCAACACGCGCTGGCCGAATGTCTGGTGGTCATCGCGGGGCGGCCGCGCAGATTTTTTCTTCACCTCGCGCAACGCACGCATGATGGCGCGGTCGTTGTCCGGCCGTACGCATCCCCACCGATCGATCCGTTGCCTTCGGTCAAGCGCATGATCGCCCTGCTCGCAGAGGCTATGGAGCGTGCACACCCTGACGTGGAGATCGCTCACTCGACAATTCGCGAGGCATTCTCAGATCGGTATCGGTACCAGCCGGATCCGCAGCGGACCGGTTGGGATCCCTTGCTCCCGCTTGACGTTCTGGGCGGCCGGATCGATTGGGAGGCGATCTATGGTCGTCAGGGTGAGGTCGAGATCGAGATCGGTTCTGGGAAGGGCAGCTTTTTGATCGCCGCTGCCGCTCAACGACCGGAAGCCAACTTTCTGTCGATCGAGCGAGCCCGGCCGTACGCCGTGCACCTGCGCGATCGGGTTACTCGCCATGATCTCAGAAACGTGCGCATCGTGCGCGCCGATGCTGGGCCCTTTCTTGCCGAGCGAGTCGTGCCCGGCTCGGTGCGGGCACTTCATGTCTATTTCCCCGACCCGTGGCCAAAGAAGCGACATCGAAAGCGACGGCTGATTAGCTCGGATTTTGTGGCGGCAGCGGCTCAAGCTATCGAGCCGGGAGGCGAAATCCGTTTTGTCACCGATCATGCCAAGTACTTCGCGGCCGCGACGGCAACGTTTGAGGCCAATTCTGACCTCGTGGCTGCACCCGTGCCCGAAGCTGAAATGAGCGATCTCACAAATTACGAAAGGAAATACCGAGCCGAGGGAAGAACGATCCACCGCGCGCGATACCGGCGGGTTGCCCCAACGTGATCCTCGTCACCGGTGCCACCGGTTTCGTCGGTGCCGAGATCCTGCGCCGAGCGAGTGCTCGTGGATGGCGGGTGAGAGGCCTTTCACGGCGACCAGAGCGGGTCGAGGAGTTGGGGCGGTTGCCGCACGTCGAGCTCTTTCGCGGCGACGTTGGTGACGCCGACGACCTCGACGAGGCGTTGGAAGGCGTTAAGGCGGTGATTCATTTGGTGGGTATCATCGTCGCGACGCGCGATCAGTCGTTCGAGCGCGCCCACGTTGTGGGAACCAAGACATTGCTGGAGGCGACTGCGCGCTCTGGGGTGCGGCGGTATGTCCACATGAGCGCGTTGGGTGTGGTGGAGGGGCGCGGTTTGTCCGAGTACTACCGGACCAAATGGGTTGCCGAAGAAGCGGTGCATGCGAGCGACGTCGAGGCAACCGTATTCCGCCCATCGATCATCTTCGGGCCGGGCGACGATTTCGTGAATCAATTAGCACGGCTGATTCGTCTGAGCCCGGTAGTGCCGCTTCCGGGGGGCGGCACCACTCGTTTCCAGCCGATCTGGGTGGGCGACGTAGCGGAGTGTTTTCTACAAGCGGCCCGTATGGAGAACACGCCGGAGAGAATCTATGAGGTTGGGGGTCCGCAAATCGTGTCACTACGAGAAATCGTGATCCAGCTGGCGAATGCGATGGGCCGGCGGCGGAAGACGGTGGCCGTCCCGATCGGACCCCTCCGGTTGGGTGCGGCGATCGCAGAGCGGGTCCTCCCGCGGTCACCCCTGACACGCGACCAATTGGCGATGTTGGCTCGCGACAACACCACCGACCCAGAGTCCGTGGCAAGACTCTTGCACGACTTCGAGATCGAACACGCTGGGCTGAGGGACAAGGCGCCCGGCTGGCTCACATAGCTCGGAGTGCGAGATGAATCGTCAAGTGGTTTGCAACTTCGCCATCCTGTCGCCCGATCAGCGCGGTCGCTATCACGCGTTGCGCGATAAGCTCCGTCGGTCGCATCACGAGATGGCCGAACTCGACAACGGCTACAGCTTCGCTTTCCCCAGACATCTATTGGTCGACCTCGCCGAGTTCACCTCACTCGAGGGGCTTTGTTGCCCGTTCGTGTCGTTCGCGATCGATGTCCCGGCTCGGGAAAACTGCGTGTGGCTCCATCTGGTGGGCCCTGATGGGGCCAAGACCGTGATCGAGGCCGAGCTCTTCGCCGCAGGGTAGAACCGCCGGTTCGCCAACCTCGGTTGGCGCCTTCATATTTACAAATCATGGTATTCGATCGGCGTCTCAGAGTCGCCGTACTGGCGATCATGCTCGGTACGTTCAGAGCCGGCGTCGCGGAGGGTCAATTGGTCGGCGCGGCGGGCGGCTCGGGCGGGATCGCTGGGGTCGGTTCACCACTCCTCACCGCCACCGAGCTCAAACAGCACGTGACCCATCTGGCCGCCGACGCGCTGGCTGGCCGGCGGGCTGGCACCGCGGGAGCCGAACGAGCCGCGCGCTACGTGGTTGCCGCCTTCCAGTTGTCGGGCCTCGAGCCGCCGTCGAGCTACCCGACTTATCTGCAGATGTTCGAGTTTCCGGTCGGCGTCGAGTTGGGTCGCGAGAACCGACTCGTTCTCCAGCACGGCGATCTCAGAGCGATGGTGTTCGACCCAGGACGCGATTTTCTGCCGTTGGCGGGCTCGGTCGCCGATCGCGTCGTGCAACCGGTTGTGTTCGCCGGCTACGGCATCAGCGCCCCCGACCTCGGCTACGACGACTATGCCGATCTGGATGTAACCGGCAAGATCGTCTTAGTCTTGCGATTCAGTCCCGAAGGCGACGACCCGGGTGGCCGCTTCGGCCGCTTTCTCTCCGAGCGATACAAGGCGCTGATCGCGCGCGAGCAGGGCGCCCGCGCGATCCTGTTTGTGAGCGGGCCGGCCACCGAAGAGATCGACCGCCTTATCCCATTCAGGATCGACGAGAAGCCTCATGGGATGGGTATCGTGGCGATGTCGGTCACACAGGGGGTAGGCCGTCGGATCGTGGCCGTCGGTGGCGGCGACTTGGCCGAATGGCAGCACGCGATCGACGAATCTCGGCAGCCGCATAGCCAGTTGATAACGAACGCGGTGCTCAACCTGCGGGCAGACCTGAAGCCGCGGACACGAAGGACCCACAACGTGATCGGGGTGGTTCCGGGACATGATCCGAATTTGGCACACGAAGCGGTGGTGATCGGCGCCCACTACGACGGTCTCGGGATCGGTGGCGCCGGATCACTGGACCCGGTGCCCGGCGAGATCCACAATGGGGCAGACGACAATGCGAGCGGCGTCGCGGCGCTGCTCGAACTGGCTCAGTTCTTTGCCTACCCGACTAACCGGCCACCACGATCCCTTGTGTTTATCGCGTTTGGCGCCGAAGAGGAAGGCATGCTCGGCTCGGCGAACTACGTTGCACGACCGGTGGTTCCGCTGGAAAACTCGGTAGCTATGATAAACCTCGACATGATCGGTCGGTTGGAAGACGAGCTCATCGTCTACGGCGTCGGGTCATCGGCCGGGTGGCTCGAACTGATTGAGCAGGCGAACGCGAACGTCGGACTGAACCTCAAGCTCATGTCCGAAGGGTATGGGCCCTCGGACCACGCCGCGTTCTATCTCCGGCAGATCCCTGTCCTAGCGATGTTCACCGGCGTCCACGATGACTACCACCGCGCGAGCGACGACATCGAGCGGTTGAACATGGACGGCATACGCCACATCTCGGCGTTTGGTCTCCAGTTGATCCGAGATCTTGCGGAGGGTTCCGACCGACCGGTTTTCGACCCGCGCGAGTTCGAGCCGCAACAGATCGCGCCCCCGGTCGATGTACCGGTGGCTGTGCGGTTGGGGGCGGTTCCTTCACCCGCCGGCCCAACCGAGCCGGTCATCGTCGACCACGTGCTGGAGGGATCAGCCGCCGATCTGGCAGGGGTTCAAGCCGGAGACCGGATCGTCAGGCTCGGGCAACGGTCGATCGCTTCCGTGTATGATTACATCATGGCGTTACGCGAACTGTCATCGACGGGCGAGCAAAGCATGATCGTCGAGCGGAACGGCGAGCGACTGAGGATTGTCGTCGACCCCTTGGCGGGTCAACCGTGATCGCGCGACTCTTTGTGGTGGTCACGGCGGGTGCACTCTCAGCTTGCGCGATCACTCGGGGCCCGGACGTCTCAGGTGAGGCCCGCGGGTCCACCAAGGCTGCCATCGCTGAAGTCCTGAGCACGCAGGTCGAGGCGTGGAACCGTGGCGACCTGGAAGCGTTTATGGACGGCTACTGGAACAGCCCCGAACTCGTGTTTACCTCTGGTGGGCGTGTTCAGCGTGGATGGCAGACCACTCTCGATCGGTACCGTGCGGCGTATGGGGAGCGAACGGATACGATGGGGCGGCTGACGTTCACTGATCTCGAGGTCAACGAGCTGGAGCGCGAGAGCGCGTGGGCGCTCGGGCGCTGGCGGCTAGACACCGACGCCGGGCCGCGCGGCGGGATTTTCTCGCTCGTTTTTCGTCGCATCGACGGTCATTGGCTGATCGTCCACGATCACACCACCGAGTCGACCCCAGAGTCCTAGCCGGCCCCCCTCTCTCACCGGTCGCCAACCTCTGACCCCAATTAGGCATGATTTGTGCACTTAGGCGGCGGTTGGCCCACTGTGGCCCGGGAGGGCGATCGCCTTGCAGAGAAACGGCTTCACTTTGATAGAGTTGCTGGTCGTGGTCGTGGTGATCGGTATTCTGGCCACCATCGCGATCGGTGGCAGCCGATCGGCGGTCGAGCAAACCTATGGTGCGGTCCTAAAGTCCGATCTGCGAAACCTGGCCGTGGCGGAGGAGAACTACTTCGTCGAGAACGATCGGTACACGCGGCGGCGGGGAGACCTCGAGTTCAGCGTCAGCCGGGATGTGATTCTCCGGCTGCGCGGCAACCAACGCGGATGGGTCGGCCCGGGTCGAGCATCGGGGCCGCCGTCCCACGCGCTTCTTTTGCGCGCTCTTCCGGGGCCAGATCCGGCCCCACTTTCCGGGAGAATCATTCTCAAAACTTGACTAAAATACTCCGGAATGGTACTCTGGCCGCATGAGGTTTACGACCCAGGCGGAATACGGACTGATCTGTAGCCTCCATATGGCCCGGTTCGGGACGGAAGGGCCGGTGGCGGCGCGGGAGATGGCCGAGCTCGAGGGCTTGCCGGCCGATTACACAGAGAAGATCCTACGCCGGCTCAGGCAGGCCGGACTGGTGACCGCTGTTCGTGGGGTCACCGGGGGGTTTCAGCTGGCACGCGACCCGGGCGAGATCACCGTCAAGGACGTGATCGACGCCACCGAAGGGCAAACGTTTGAGATCAACTGCAGGATGCACCCGGTCGGACCCGATCGGTGCGGCGAGACCCATGTCTGCTCGATCCGTCCGGTGTGGTACGCGCTCAGGGAACGCATCGACGATCTGCTGTCCGACATCCGGTTGAGTGACCTGATCGAGGAGAACGAAGCCGGGGTCCAGGCACTGATCGACATTAGTTGGGGACCCGACGAGCCGGAGGGGGCGACGGCGGGCGGATAGACACGATTCCAACCATCGAAACCGATCAAATCTGAGTCGAGGGATAGTGATGACGGAAAAGAAAGAGCTACTGGTAGTCGAGGATCTCCACGCTGCGGTAGAAGGCGAAGAGATTCTACGCGGCGTCAATCTCACCATTTGCGAGGGCGAGTTGCACGCGTTGATGGGCCCCAACGGGTCTGGCAAGTCGACCCTGGCCAAAGTTGTCGCCGGCCACCCTGCGTACGCCGTAACTCGTGGCTCGATTCGCTACCGCGGTGAGGATTTGCTCGAGATGGGAGTCGATGAGCGAGCGCGAAAGGGGTTGTTCCTGGCGTTTCAGTATCCGAGCGAGATCCCGGGGGTAACGATCGCCCAATTCCTGCGCCATGCGAAATCCGCGCAGACCGGCGAGGACATCTCGGTGCTCGACTTCTACGACGATCTCAAGGACGCCATGAGCAAGCTCGACGTTGACGAGAAGTTCGCCGAGCGATTCGTCAACGCCGGTTTCTCGGGAGGCGAGAAGAAGCGCAATGAGATTCTACAGATGGCGATGCTGAAGCCGGACTTTGCGCTGCTCGATGAGACCGATTCGGGGCTCGACATCGATGCGCTCAAGATCGTTTCCGATGGCGTGAACACGCTGCATTGCGAGCGGGAGCGTCTCGGGGTTCTGATCATCACCCACTACCAGCGGATCCTCAATTACATCCAGCCCGATTTCGTTCACGTCATGGTCGACGGTAGGATCGTCCGTTCCGGCGATCGAGAGCTCGCCCAGGAGCTCGAGGCGGAAGGCTACGAATCCACGCGCGGTCAGCTGACCGCTGCCGGCAGCTAAGGAGGGTGCTTGATGCCGAAAGACCAGAACGTCGCTGCGCTCGAGCTCGACGACTACAAGTACGGCTTCAAGGACCCCGATTCCTACGTCTTCAAGAGCGAGAAGGGGTTGTCAAAGCACATCGTGGAGCAAATCTCGGAGATGAAGGAAGAGCCGGATTGGATGCGGAAGTTCCGGCTCAAGGGGCTCGAGATCTATGAGTCAAAGCCCGTGCCGCA
>JBDGYV010000034.1:0-25182 GCA_039588915.1 Gemmatimonadota bacterium | reverse complement strand
ACCGCGCCACAGCACCGATCCACCGTCGAAGTTGTAGTAGCCAAGACCCGAAGTTCGAGCGATCCGCCCGCCCCGAAAACGAAAGTCCGCGCGATCGTACGTCAGGTGGGCGGTAATCGCGTCGAGGTCCTGGCTGCTGCGGGGCCAGAAGCTGTCGGTTCCGTAGCGCCCGCGCAGATGGACGTTGGCCGCCAGCCCGCGGATCCCGGGCCAGGCGACCAGGCTGAGGTCCTGGGTGACGACCGAGATCGATTCCTCGTCGTCCACGGACGCGAACCAGCGACAGAACTCGCCCGGGAGGCAACTCACGACCGTCCCATCCTCCAGAATGCGACGGACGCCATCGCCAGCCACCGCCCCCTCGGGGAGGCTGTCGCGTTCCAGACCGCGCAGTTCGAGGAAGCTTCCCGCGACTCGGAACTCGCCGCGATACCCCTGGGCCATCAAGCACTCCGGACCCAACAGCACCGCGAGGGCGAGGGCAACTCCTGCTAACCAGTGACCTCTCATCCTTCCCTCCTAGCGGTAGCCGAACAGCATTGTGAGAATAATCAGAAAAATCAGCGTCAACCCGACCGCAAGAGCGATGAAGCCGAAGATCTTAAACCCGCGTTCCACGCTTTCGGGAAAGGGGTCAACCAACTGCTCCTCCAGCCTACCACTGGCAACGAGTTTTTCATACTCTCTTGGTTTGTCGTACTTCAATTCATCGAGCGCGACACGCCCGGTAAAGAGCGATGTTGATCGACCGACCGGGCAGAATGTACGTAAACAACTCCGGAAACCAGAGCATGAGACCCGACGTGCCGATGACGATCATGCCCCAAAAAACGGCGAAGTAGTCGAACTTCTCCCAGTACGTGTACCGCCCGTATCGTGGACGTGGTCCAAACCCGAAGAACCACTTGATCGACCCGACGAGCTCTGTGAGATCGTTCCTGTTGAACACCAGAGAGTCGGCGCCAAAGATGACCTGTCGCCAACTCTTGCCCGAGCGCTCCTTTTGGCGTCTCACGTCCCAAAGAATCGAAGCCGTGAATTGGGCCCACCCCGTGTAGGAGAACTTCAACACCATGCCCGTGATCGCGAGCGTGAAGAAGCTGAGCAACATGACCATGTGGAGCATGCGCTGGAACCGGGTGAACCGCCGATAGAGCTTCTCTCCCCTCGCCGGCTTCGGTCGCTTCCACTCGCCGGGGGTACGCCACAGCCTCCACATCCATGCGAAGACGTGGAACATCGCGAACGTCAACGTCCCGACCAGCAGCGCGGTCATCACCCAGAAGGTCCAGAACAGGAACGGATACTTGTCGGCATCGTGGTGTGTCGCGTGAGTCAGATATCCGGCGAATCGACGATGCGCACCCTCATGGCACTGACTGCACGTGTCTACAATGTTGCTTCGGCTGAGCAGCGACCCGAGGTCATCGATCGGCAAGATGTTGTGGGTGCCGTGGCAGTCGTAGCACTTCGCCGCCCCGGCATCACCGAGACGTGACACTTTGCCGTGATACGTCTCGAAGAACGTCTCGGACTCATCGACATGGCACCGCCCACACTGATCCATCATCAGCAGACGAAAGTCGGCCCGGTCCGTCCGGCTGATCGTGTGCGAGGTGTGACAATCTTTGCAGGTGGGGGGTTGGCGGTCCGAATCTGTGGTCTCCACGGTCGCGTGAACGCTTTTCTGAAACTCTTCCTGGATGCCATGGTGACACGTGCCGCACGTGCCGGGGATGTTGTCCGAATGAACCGTCGATGTCGGATCATCCGCGGGCTGCTCTCCGTGGGCCGTGTGACAGTTGGTGCACATTGCGGTCACGACAAGGCCGCTCTCCAGCAATCCCTTGCCGTGAGTGCTCATCTCGTAGCTTTGGACGATGTCCGGATCATCGATGCCGATTCGCACCGCCGCCGCTTCTCCCGCGCGATGACAACGGGCACAGAGCTCGGGGACGTTACGCGGAAACGTCGGTGACGCGGGCTGCGACTTGTCTTGCGTGGCGTGCTTGGCGTGACAGTCCAGACAAACCGGCGCGTCAGGGTCGCCACGGGCGGCTAGCGTTCCGTGGATGCCCAAGTCATACTGCCCGACTTGTTCGGCATGGCAGATGCTGCAGTCCACGTTCGAGACCACCGTCTCGCACGGTCGGCTCAGCGATGTCGTGACTTCGGTGTGGCATTGAGCACAGGCGGTGCCCGAATGATCGGTGGCGTTATAGGCTTGTTCGTCCACGAAGAGAGAGATCGTCCGGCCGCTTTTCTCCATCGTTAGATCGGAGTCTCCGTGGCAGGCAAGACAGTCCGAGTTCGCTGAGCCGGCCGCGTAGAAGACGCGGCGAATCTTGTGCGGCGAGTGGCAGTCAGGACATGCAGGGATCTTGTCCGGATCGGTCCTCCACAGACTCCCCTCGATCACTTGACGGTGAACCCGCTCGATCTGGGCGTGACATCGGGTGCACGTTCTGGACACGTTTTCCTCGTGGATGCTCGATCGCCGGTCGGTGTGCGGTAGAATCCTGTGCGAGGTATGACAGGATGTGCAGACGGCAGTCACGGTAAGACCCTGACGAAACAGTCCTTCTCCGTGCATCGATAGCGAGTAGTTCTCGAGGATGCTCTCTTGCGGGATATCACGCGTGCGCGAGACGGGCGACCCCTCGTGGTGACACTCTCCGCAGAGAAACGGGATGTTCATCACGCTCGTCGGTGACCCCGGACTCGTGCTGCGCTGGATGTCATGCCGCCCGTGGCAGTCGACACAGCTCGGAGCCAGCGGGTCCCCCCTGGCCGCCGCTTGCCCGTGAAGCGACGTGGTATGCTGCGACACCTGCCGGCCGTGGCAGCGAGAACAGTCCACTGCGGCTGGCTCTTCGGGGTGTGGAAACGTCATCCCCTGATGGCAAGCGACGCACCGCACATCAGTGGCCCCATGAACCGACGTTTCGTATACGCGACGATTGACGACCAGCCGCGCACCGTCGTCCCGAGCCGCAAACATCGCCGCGTTCTCGTGACACACGAGACACGTGTCGTTCTCCTGAGCCGACAGGGTGGAAGCCGTGCCCAGTCCAGCCGCGACGACGAGCGTTGAGACGACGGCTGCGACCGCGCGCATCGCTACCTCCAACCTCCCTGAACGAGGGCCCAAATAATGAGCCCGATCAACAGGATGCCGAGGGTGAGGCCGCTCAACCCGAGAGAGACCGACCACAGATAGGCGGCGCGAGACGGCGGTGGGGCGATCATTTCCTCGATCCGTCCCTCCCGCGACAACCGCTCGTACTGGAGCGGGTGCTCCTCCTTCATGTAGTCGAGTGTTGCGCGCCCAGTGAACATCACAACATCCACCGGGAACTTCTCGGGCCGCAGGTTCACGTTGAAGAAGTGGATGGTGAAGATGATCCCGGTCGCCAGCAGCGCCTCGATGCCGTGAATGATCGTCGCCACGTTGAACATCCAACCGGGCAGAATCCGTGAGAAGAAAACCGGAAACCACAGGACCAGTCCGGAGCCGCCGATGACGGCTACACCCCAGAACTCGCCCCAGTAGTCGAGCTTGTCCATGTAGTTGAAACGGTCGAAGCGGGGTCGTGGGCCCTTCCCCAGGAACCACTTGAACATGTCTCTGATGTCCCGAAAGTCTTTGGGCCCAGCGACCATCGAATCCGGTCCCCAGAAAAAGCGCTTCTTGTCGGTGCTCTTGGCGATTCGATACGTCAAATGACCGACGTGGATAAAGAAGTATCCAAAGGTGATCACGGCACAGATACGGTGGATCAATCCCGCTGCTTGGAAGCCACCGACCAGCCGGATGAGCGTCCTGGCCCATGGCATGTGCGAGTAGAGGAGCGGCGTGCCGGTGATCACGAGCCCAAAGAACGACACAATGACCATCGCGTGGAGAACGCGCTCCAGCGGCGAGAACCGCCAGATGTACGGTCCAGCCCCCCGATCCGAGGATGCCAGCCTACGTGCCATGCCCAGCCCCCCTTCGTCGTACGCGTTCGATCGCCAGTCGGGCTAACCACAGCGCCGAGTGCAAGCCGAAAAACGACCACACACTCACCAACAGCGTCGTCATGAAAAGCCAGCTCCAGAAGAGAACCGGGTATCTCTCCCGGTCGCTTGCGTCACCGTGAGCGTAATAGCGGACGAAGTTCTGATTCGCCTCCGGATGACACTTCGCGCACGTGGCTACCAGGTTCAATGGATGAACGGTCGACTCGAGATCGGTGGCCGGGCGCATGTTGTGCGGGGTGTGACAGTCGCTGCACTTGGCGGTGAGCTCAAAGCCGAGCTGTGTTACCTGCCCGTGGTAGGTGCTGAAGTACGTTTCATAGACGTCCTGGTGACACTTGCCGCACTCCTCGACGATACCCACAAACCACTTCGGCTCATCCGCCTCCACGATGCTGTGCGCCGAGTGGCAGTCGACGCAGGCTGGCGCCTCGTGTCCTGTCGGGCTGCGTAAGTGCGTGCGATAGGCTTCGCCGTGTGCCGATCCCTCCTCGTATGTCTCGAGGACTCCCACATGACAAGCGCCGCACGTCTTTACGACGTTCGCCCGGTTCACGGATGACCCCGGCGACTCGGCCGGCAACACTCGGTGGGATTCGTGACAGTCGTTGCAGGTGGCTGAGATCACCAGACCGGCTTCTTCGAGCGCCACCCCGTGAACGGTCTCGTGGTACTGCTCGACCGCGACTCGAGCCTGTGCCTCCTCGGGAGCAGAGAAGTAAGTGCCGATGATGCGTGGATCGGCGTGACAGCGGCCACACAGCGTGGCCACGTTTAGCGGATAGGTCGGCGAGCGGCGATCGTCTATCCCGTACACCGTGTGCGTTCCGTGGCAACCCACACAGGTCGGCGCGTCGCCACTTTCGATCACGTCGAGCGCGTGGATCGATGCTTCCCAATCGGTTTGCTCTGACTCGTGACACGTCCCGCAACCCACCGCGGTGAGAGGTCCGTGAGGGTAGCCCACGGCGGGACCGGGATGACAGTCCGCGCAGCCAAGATCCCGATGCACCGTATCCAACAGCATGGAGTCCGGTACAAACAGCGTAGCCTGCTGTTCAGGGGTCCCCTTGCCGACGAGGAAGTCGGGATCGCTGTGACACACGCCGCAAGTCACGACCGATGGTTCCTGGCTCTCGACCTGGGCAGCGGTCGCTGATGCGTTGGAGCTGAACCCCAGACCAAACACGAGCACGACGAGCAGCAGGTTTCGCAGTACTCTTGCTGATCCTCGATTGCGCTCACACATGGGTCACCCTTCGGGGGTAAGCTTCAACCCCCGGTCAACTGGTCCCTTCTCGCGCCCCGGCCATGGCCGGGATCTGGTGGCACTGAGTGCACTCCACCGGCGCGTTATGCTCGATCCGATCGGTGTGACAAACGGTGCAAACCTTCCGACTCCATTCGGTGATACCCGCGATCTTCGCTCCATGACAGACCGCACATTGGCCATGCATCGCCGGTGTGTGCTTCTCGATCGTGCCCTGCTGATGACAACCGAGGCAGGTCACTTCGGGTCGATGGTGCTGTTCGTGACACGTCGCACAATCGAGCCCCTCAGCGCCCATCGCGGGCGCGGTGTGGCACGTGGCGCAGGCGAGTCCCGCACCGCGATGGACGTCATGAGGGAAGTTGCCGGTTGGATGCGCGATCACCGCCGACGGAGCGCCCCCGGGACCGGAGTGACAGCGAGCACAGTTCATGGGCCGAATCTGCGAGTGGTGACACGTGTCGCACGTTTCTCGTGAGTCGATCGTCGTGCCCCCATGTTCATCCAGGGACGTATGGCAATCGGCGCATTCCAACCCCGCCGTCGTGACGTGGGGTCGGTGATCGAACCGCGCACCCTTGAACTCCACCTGCAGGTCTTCCGCTCCCAGGTGACAGCGTAGACAGATGTTCTTCCTGACCCGTGTACCGAGGTCCACGTCGTCGACCGAGTACGGGAGCCCACCGGTCTCGATCGCCTCGCGCACGAGGTCGACGGCCGCGGCAAGCAACTCGTCGGCGTAGGTGATGTTGTGCGCTCCCTTGCCGACGCGAACGAACTCGACGTTCTCGCTCGCCAGGCTGATCAGGCTGTCGACGGTGGCGCGGGTGCGTACCGGAGCCGAACCCGCTCGGCCCTGCGCCCCGGCGACGACCGCTCCGACACGACGGACCCTCTGTTCCATCTCCCGTTGCCAAGATGGGAGGATGTTGGCGTAGCGGATGCCGTGGCACGACAGGCACGCCGCCTCACCGGCTCGCTGTACTTGATCGTGACCCTCCGTCTCGCTCGGAAGACCATGACACCCACGACAGGAGACGCGCGCCAGGAACATGAAGCTCGGCATGCTCTCAGTCGCGTGCCCACCCGTGCCCGCGTACATCCGTCGTTGCAGATCGTGAACGTCTTGATGGCAGCTCGCGCAGTCGAGCTGGAACGTCGATGCGAGCGAGGTTACTCGATGCTCGATCGGCGTATGGCACTGGGCACACTCGATATTGTGATCGGCGAGATGGACCCTGTGCACCAGATCGATGTTCTCGTATTGATCGATCCTCTCGGGCTCGTTGTGGCAGGTAAAGCAGCGGGTCTGACTGGCTCCGCCCGAACCGCTGGTCACCTCTTCATGACAGCCAATGCACGAGGTAAGCTCGTCGACGTACCGTGGGTGATCAACCACAAAGCCCGCGTCGGAGACCAACCGCGGGGGATCGAGATGGCAGCCGGTGCATCCGGCCACGGGCTCTCCCGGCGGTCGATCCTTGAAGTGACAGAGGAAACACGTGTCCGCTGTGACTGCGACATGATCGCCCTGGACGATCTGGGAATGGCAAGCCGTGCATCGGAGCTGCTTGCCACGACGCAATTCCCCTAGATGTTCCGCGTGGTCAAAGCGTATCCCTCGATAGTCGAGCTCTGACTCGAGCTTGCGTTCAGAGTGACACCCCGAGCGCAAACACGAGGCGTCCTCGATCTCCGCCCAGGGCTTCATGCCGTACGTGCCCGTGACGTATTTCACGACCTGGTTGGCGGCCTGGAACTTCCCCATCGCTTCAGCTTTGACGCCCGGCGCGTAGTGACACTCGATGCACGCCACGTCGTTGTGGGACGATGTGACCCACGACTCGTAGTATGGCTCCATGACATGGCAGTTGAGACAAAAGCTCGGTTGGGCACTGTACTCGATAAACCCGACCGCCCCGACGGCAATGACGATTACCGCCAGAATGGAGACCTGAATGGCGATCCTTAGCGGCCGTGAGAAACGCGCGAGCAGGTCGTGGAGAGTCCGCATAGCACTGCTACTCCTTCAAGCTGCGGAGCTTGAACCATCCCAGGACGATCGCCGACAGCGTAAGGAACCACACCGGCACCAACAACAGCTTGTGCTCCCATCGCTGCTCCGCACTGACCTCCGCCGTCGCCCGAATGTCCCGCGAGATCGACCCCACCCGTCGGCCCAGGTCTTCGAGCTGCTCTACATCGAGGCTGTGCTGGAATTCGGCGATCTGCAGATAATCGGTGAGGGCGGTCTGATAACGAAACTGGACGTCGGCCACCTGCCAGCCGGCAACCACCAGCTCCCCGATCGCCTCGTCGGCGGCGTGTAAATCGTTCTCGGCGGCAACGATCAACTCTTCAGCCTCCACGCCAAGCCGTGCCGCGCGGCTGTCGGCATCGTGGCACTCGACGCAAGTCTCGGCGATCGCGTCCGGCTGTACGCGCTCTGTCTGGTGGTTGCTGTGGCACGCCGTGCACCCGGGCAGGGCGCCAGCTTGGGCCGCTGCGCCGTGAGGACCATCATCGAACGCGCGCCGCACGAGCACATGACACTGGCCGCAGACGTTCGCGATCTCGGTCACCTGCGGCGGCAGCGCAGCGTGGGAGCCATGACAACCCACACAGCTGGGCGCCGCGAAGTTCTGTCTTTCGAACAACCCCACGCCATGTGCGCTCGCCCGGTACAGCTCGAACTGATCGGTCGATAGGCCATACTTCGCCATCAGGCTCTCGTCCTGGTGGCAACCGGCACACGTGCCAGGGATGTTGGCAGGGTGAACCCGGCTCCGGGCGTTGTCCGGGGTGAGGATCGTGTGCGCGTCGTGGCAGTCGGTGCAAGTCGGCGCGTCGGTGTTGAGCTCCCCGAGCAGCAGTTGTCCGTGTCGACTGGTACGGAACTCGGCGATTTGCCCTACATGGAGGCCGTACTGCCGCATCCGGTCGGGATCGGAGTGACATGAACCACATAGCTCGACCGTGGCGAGCTCGTCCGGCGTGCCGACATAGGTGCCCGTGTGGGCAGTGGAGATCTCCAAACCGGTGGGATCGCCACCGTGGCAGTCGTGACACCCGATGCCGCGCTCGGAGTGAATGCCCTCGATGAACGCCCTGCGCTTATCGGCATGACAGAGGACACATCCGTAGGCGCCGGCCGCGGCCACCTGAGGCTGAACGTCTTGGACGGTGATCGACAAAGCCCCGCCCGACTCACCAAACACGGCAACCGTCGCCACCGCGATCACGATCCAGCCGCGCTTCATTCAAGCCCCGTTTGCGCCGGCTCGGCGATCTCGGTTGGGGTTGGGGCCCCAACGTCGGGGTGGGCGAACCGGAGCTGATGCCCCACCAGCCAAAGGATCGCAAACCCAACAAAGAAGACGACGCCGAGCACCGTAATCGGCCGGTGGTGTCGTTCCGGGTGCCGATCGAAGAGCGGGATAAACGCCATGCTCAACCCCAGCAGCGTGAAGAGAGCGAAGCCCCACGGGCCGAAGAACCGAATCAGGGCCAGCGATACATCCATCACCACCCACGTCGAGACGAGTTCGCCCGGCGGCTCGACTGGCGAGGCGGGTTCGGCGAGCGGTCGCGGGAAGAGCGTAGCCAGAGTGATCACGATTGCGAGCACCACGACCGTCACTAGGAACAATCGAAGCAAGTGATGGGGAAAGAAGGGAACGCCAAGAGCGTCGCTCCCGACGGCCCCCCTCGGGGGCGCGATCCCCTGTGTGCGAATCAACCGGAAGTGAAAGATGAGTAACGCAAATGCGATCCACGGCAAGATGATCACGTGGAGCGCAAAAAAGCGGCTCAGCGTCGCACCAGACACGAACGCGTCACCGGTCACCGCGGCGACGATCAAACGACCCAGCAGCGGAAACACCGCCACTGTGTTCAGGACCTCGGTCACCGTCCAGTACGCCCACTGATCCCAGGGCAGTAGGTAGCCCGTCGCGCCAAACGCCAGCACCACGAACAACAACATCAGACCGATCAGCCAACTCGTCTCGCGCGGCGGCTTGTAGGCGCCCTCGAAAAAGACCCGCGCCATGTGAGCGAGGACGACGATCACGATCAGCGTGGCGGACCAAACGTGGACGTCGCGAACAAGCCAGCCGAAGGTCACACCTGTGACGATGTGCTGGATGCTGCCGTAGGCCTCCTCGGACGAAGGGCGATAATGCAACGACAGCAGCACGCCAGTGATGACCATGACCATGAACAGCAGGTACGCAACGCCACCGAGTGCGTGTCGCCATCCCACGTGCGCGGGCAATCGGTGCGCGAGCGCCTTACGCAGCGCTTTGTCGATCGGCAGCGAACGGTCAATCGGCCCGTAGAGCAAACCGAAAAACCGCGGCGCAGTCAGGAAGCTGGCGTCGGTGCTCGCCTTGAGGTCGGCCCGAAACCGACGCCGCCAGCGGGCGAGCACGTCTCGCGCACGATCGATCACGTTAGCCACGGGTCAGATACACCACGCCATCTCGAACGAAGACCGAGTAGCGTTGCAACGATTCGGTCGTCAGACCGGTGACGACGTCCCCGCTCAGGTTGTAAACGATGTAACTGCAAGGCGAGACCACGCGCTGCGATTCTGGATCCCACTGTAGAATGCAGCCGTCGGTTGGCGAGGTGCCTTGAAGCGCATGGTACTCGTGCTCAGTGCGGCGCACGACGAGGATGATGCGCTCCCCCCAGTTCTGCACGCGACTCGTTCCCACCTGGAAGGTGTCCTCGCTGACCACCGGCACCGCTGGCTGGGCCTCGGGAATCGTCAACGGCTTGGTCGAAAACACGAACAGCACGATACCCAAGACCCAACCCGTAACGATCAGCAGACCGATCCCGATGAGCAGCAGCTCCTCGAAGCCGAGCCGGGGCTCTCTCCTCGGTGATCGAGCGCCTGTGGGGTCAGCATCGATCGCGGTCATGGCCCTCTGCCGCTACTGCCTCCCAAAGAGAGGCGCCGCCGAGCGCGGTCATCGTGGTCGGCGGCGCCTGTGTTTCGCTCCGACCCGATTGGCCAGAGCCTAAATTTCGTCACTTCCGAACTCGGTTGCTACCTCCCCACCTTGGCTTTGATCGCTTGTAGCTCGGCGTCCCAATCGACGACCCCCAGGTTGTTCATGACACCGTACTCCTCCTCGACGGCGTCGATGCTGCCGATGAGCAGTGCTTCAAGCAGGAACGGGTTGTGGGTAGTCGATCCGACAACCGTGTTGGTGCCGAAATCTGCGTCGCCGAAGATCGCCAGGTGGTAGTTGAAGAACGCCCCCTCGGCGACGGTAAACGTCGGATTGGTAGGATCGATCTCCCCACCTGGATCCTCGCCGTTCGGATCGACCTCTTCGAGCAGCTCGTGGAGCTCGTCCGCGAACCGCTGGATTCGGGTCGTGGCCGCCTCGAGCGCCGAGAACGCCGCCTGCTCGTCCCCGTGACAAGCGCCGGTCGCGCACGCCGCAAACGAGCGCGTGGCTGGGGAGAGGTCACAACCGACCTCAAACGGCTCCGGAACCCCCGCGGCGTCCAGGCACGGAATCGGACGGAACAGATGCCCGGTGGCATTGAAGACAAAGTCGCCTGTTGCGGCGTCATCAACCTCGAAAGCCGCCAGGTGACAAGTCGCGCAGAGCTCCGGGTTGGCCTCGCTCCCGTGCGTCCCGCGGATCTGACCCTGATCGATCTGGGCATCCGGGGGGAACCAGCCGGCATCCCCCACCAGCAGCGCCGACTCGGGGGAGTGTGGCTCCAAGCCATGTGAGGAGTTCGGATCCGGCACCGTCCGCCGGTTGTGGCACTGGGCGCAGAGGTGTGTCTCGATCGACGTCGTGTTGGCCGGGAAGCGTAACTGGTGCTCGTTGGTCGCGTCGTGCGGGTCGTGGCACACCACGCACACCACCGGCAGCGGATCCGGACTGAACTTCTCGATGTAGTCGGCGTTCTCGCCAAACCGCACGATCGTGGCTTGTCCCCTATGGCACCCCGCGCATTCCTCACGCGCCGCGGCGAAACCCACCACTTGAGCGTGCGGCGAAACCGCCCACTCGTCAACGAACCCGTGATGTGTTCCCGAGTGGCACTCGCCACACCCTGAGTCGAGGTCCACGCCTACCGTCGCCTGGGCCAGCGGCTGGGTCGCGTCCGGGTTGCTGGCGTGCGCTTCACCGGGGCCGTGACAGGCCTCGCACTGGACATCGTGGTAGCGCGAATCTTGGGTCGCCACCCAACCCACGTCACCCTCCGTTGGGTTCCCGTTGGGACCGACGGTGTGGCAGACCCTGCAGAAGTCTTGCGCGTGGCCGCTGTCTTCGAGCGTCGCGTAAGCATCCGCGTGGTGGGTTTCCTCCCATGCGGCCTGCTGTCCGACGTGGCAGTTGCCGCAAACGGTCAGCTTGGCTTCCTCCTCATCGTAGCCTAGGAAGCCAGCCGCCAAGGCTGGTGGGTCCTCAAAGAACGGTCGTTCTACCTCCACGATCGTCTCGTCCTCGCACACAGACCCCAGCATGGAGCAGAGCAGGACGAGAGCTGCCGGGAGAACGAGGAGTCGTCTTACATCAGTTCTTACCATGGTCGCCTCGCCTGCAAGAGCGTTTTCGCCTATGCCGTCAGAATAATCCATCGGTATTATGGACCGATACTCACAAGTCTGTCTGTAGGGGAAAATCCGTAGTCTCCCGTAGGGGACTCCCGGGCAGCGCGCCGGTCGTCGGCATTTTCCCGTTGCGCTCTAGATCGGGGACCCAAAGCGAGGCGCCGCCGAGCACGGCCATCGTGGTCAGCGGCGCCTGTGTTTCGCTCCGACCCAATTGACCGGAGCCTAAATTTCGTCACTTCCGAACTCGGTTGCTACCTCCCCACCTTGGCTTTGATCGCCTGTAGCTCAGCGTCCCAATCGACCACTCCCAGACTGTTCATGACGCCGTACTCCTCTTCTACGGCATCCATGCTGGCGACGAGCAGCGCCTCAGTCAGGAACGGGTTGTGAATCGGCGAGCTTCGGATGTCGCCGAGGCCGGCGTTGAAATTCGCTCCCTCTGCAACCGTGAAGATGGCGTCGTCCCTGTCGAACTCGCTGGCCGGGACTTGCTCCAGAAGGCTATCGAGCTCTTCCACGAGCCTCGCGATCCGATCCTTGGCCAGGGTATAGGCCGAACGAGCCGCGTCTTCTGTGCCGTGGCAGCCGGCTGCCGTGCACGCATCGAAGGAACGTTCCTCGACCTCGCACTCGTCTGCATTGGTGGGGAATCCGGTCGAGTCGAGGCACGGAATCGGTTCGAACAGGTGGCCGGAGCCGGTGATCTGGAGCCCGGTCGCGGGATCGGTGAACTCGAGTTGGTGTACGTGGCACGTGGCGCAAAGCTTCGGGTTGCGCTCGGTCCCGTGCGTTGCCACGATGCTGCCTTCGTCGTACTCGAAGTTGGGCGGTATCCAGCCCACGTTCTCGCCGAGCAGCAGCGGGCCCTGTGGCGAGTGCGGTCCTCTCTGTGGGTTGTCGAGATCAGGTATCGCTCTCCTCTGGTGACACTTCATGCACAAGTTCGTGTCGACATCGCGGGCGTCGAGCGCATACCGGGTCTGGCCACTGTTCGTGCCGTTGTGGGGATCGTGGCACACCGCGCAGACGATGCCGATTTCTTCGCCCGTATCCTTTTCGATGAAGACGTCATCGACGCCCCACGCCAGGAGCGCGCCCTGGGCTCCGTGGCAGTTCCGGCACGTCTCCCGCTGCCGGTACTGTGGACGATGCGCGCCTTCCCCGTGCTGGGATTGGGACCACTCTTCCACGAACGGATTGTGGGCGCCACTGCTGGCCCGGTGGCACTCCCCGCACCCGCTGGTCAGCTCAGTACCGACCTTGATCGACGCCAGCGGCTTCGTCGAGGCATCGGGGTTGGTGACGTGCGTCTCCCCAGGACCGTGGCAGCTCTCGCACTGGACATCCTGGTAGCGCGCGTCTCCCGTCGCGACCAAGCCGCCTGTGTCCGTCAGATTGCCGTTGGGTCCCGTGGAGTGACAGACCTCACAAGACTCCTGGGCGATCCCGCTGTTTTGCATCTCGTCCCACGCTTCCGCGTGGTGGGTTTCTTCCCACTCTGCCTGCTGTCCCACGTGGCAATTGCCACAAGTGGTCAGCTTCACCACTTGCTCATCGTACCCCAGGAAGCCGGCCGCCATGGTCGGTGGATCGTCGAAGAACGGTCGTTCGACCTCCACGATCGTCTCGTCCTCGCAGACCGACCCCAGCATAGAGCCGAGCAGCACGAGAGTTGCGGGGAGAATGAGCAGTCGTCTTACGTCAATTCTTATCATCGCTGCCTCGCCTGCAAGAGCGTAGTTTTGCCTATGCTGTCAGGATAATGATGGACCACAAATCATGGGATGTCTGTAGGGAAAAACCGTAGTCCGCCGTAGGGAACTCCCGAACGTGGACCAAAGCGAGGCGCCGCCGAGCACGGTCATCGTGGTCAGCGGCGCCTGTGTTTCGCTCCGACCCGACTGGCCGGAGCTTGGGTTTCGTCACTTCCGGACTCGGTCGCTACCTCCCCGCCTTGCTCTTGATCGCCTGTAGGCGGGCGTCCCAGTCGACGACCCCGAGGTTGTTCATGACACCGTACTCTTCCTCAACGGCATCGAGGCTGGCGATGAGCAGCGCTTCGGTCAGGAACGGGTTGTGAGAAGCCGATCCGACAACCGTGTTGGTGCCGAAATCTGCGTTGCCAAAGATCGCCAGGTGGTAGTTGAAGAACGCTCCCTCGGCAACGGTAAACGTCGGATTGGTAGGATCGATCTCCCCGCCTGGATCCTCACCGTTTGGATCGACTTCTTCGAGCAGCTCGTGGAGCTCGTCCGCGAACCGCTGGATCCGGGTCGTGGCCGCCTCAAGCGCCGAGAACGCCGCCTGGCCGTCCCCGTGGCAGCCCCCACCCGCGCACGACTCGAACGAGCGCGTGGTTGGGGAGAGGTCACAATCGTCCTCGAACGGCTCCGGAATTCCGCTCGCGTCGACGCACGGGATCGGCCGGAACAGGTGACCTGTGGCATTGAAGACAAAGTCGCCTGTTGCGGCGTCATCAACCTCGAACGTCGCCAGGTGACACGTCGCGCACAGCTCCGGGTTCGCCTCGCTCCCGTGCGTGCCGCGGATCTGACCCTGATCGATCTGTGCGCCCGGCGGGAACCAGCCGGCGTCCCCGACCAACAGCGCCGATTCGGGGGAGTGCGGCTCCAAGCCATGCGAGGAGTTCGGATCCGGCGCCGTCCGCCGGTTGTGGCACTGGGCGCAGAGGTTCGTCTCGATTGAAGGCGTGTCGACGGGGAACCTCAGCTGGTGCTCGTTGTTGTTGGCGTGCGGATCGTGGCACACCACGCACACCACCGGTAGCGGATCAGCATCGAGTTTCTCAGTGTAGTCGGCGTTCTCACCAAACGCCTCGATCGAGGCTTGCCCCTTGTGGCAAGCTGCACACTCCGGCCGGGCCGCGGCAAAGCCAACCACCAGGGAGTGGGGCGATGCCTCCCACTCCTCGACGAACGGATGGTGCTCGCCCGCGTGGCACTCGCCGCACCCGGTGGTGAGGTCCAACCCCACCGATGCCTGGGCCATTGGCGCAGTCGCATCCGGGTTGTTGGCGTGGGCCTCACCTGGACCGTGGCAGTTCTCACACTGCACGTCGTGGTAGCGTGTGTCCTGGGTCGTCGCCCAACCCCCGTCGGTCTCGGTGAGATTGCCGTCTTGACTGACCGTGTGACAACCCTCGCAGAACGGCTGCGCATGACCGCTGTTGATGAGCGATGCGTAGGCGTCCGAGTGACGGGTTTCTAGCCACTCCGATTGCTGCCCGATGTGGCAGTTGCCGCAGACGGTCAGCTTGGGAACCTCCTCATCGTAGCCCAGGAAGCCGACCGCCAAGGCCGGTGGGTCCTCGAAGAGCGGTCTGTCGACCTCCACGATCCTCTCCACGATCGTCTCGTCCTCGCACACCGATCCCAACATGGAGCCCAGTAGCACGAGAGCTGCCGGGAGAACGAGTAGTCGTCTGACATCAATTCTTATCATCGCCGCCTCGCCTGCAAAACGTTATGAGCTGTGCCGTTAGAATCAGCCTTTACTATTATGAATCGGTGGTTACAAGCGTGTCTGTAGGGAGAGGGCCTATGTCTTTTGTGGCGATTCCCGAGCCGCGTGAAGGTGTTATCCCGAGGTCACTACACATCTATCTGTAGGGGAAGTCTGCAGTCCCGCGTAGGGGACTCCCAGGCCGCGCAGGCCGGTCGGACTCCATCTGGAGTGCCAGCATGATCCATCAGTATTGGCTTTTCAAATCCGAGCCCGACGTGTACTCGATCCACGATCTCGAGCGCGACGGCTCGACCGAATGGGACGGCGTGCGCAACTACCGCGTGCGGAACTTCATGCGCGACAAGATGAAGGTCGGCGACGGGGTCCTCTACTACCATTCGAACACCGACGTGCTCGGGGTGTATGGCACAGCCGAGGTGAGCGCCCTGGCGCACCCAGACTCCTCGCAGTTCGAAGCGGGGAACAAGTACCACGACCCCAGGTCCGACCCTGACGACCCACGCTGGTGGTGCGTCGACGTCAAGCACCGGAAGACGTTCAGCCAGCCGGTCACCCGCGAGGCGATGAAAGAGACCCCGGGCCTCGAGGAGATGTGGGTGCTGAAGCGCGGCATGCGGCTCTCGATCACACCCGTCACCAAGCGAGAGTTCGATATCATCAAGCGTTTGGGTCGGTGAGTTCTTGCCCCTGCCCGGAGCGCGACCGTACACTCGGGGCGTTCTCGGCGCCAGCCGCCAATCAGATCGCAGTTCCAATCGGAGGTTCTACCATGAAGGCGTTGCGCTGGTCCATCGTCGTCGCTCTCCTGCTCGCCATTCCGTCGGTCTCTGTGGCTCAACAGGCGGCTCGCGTCGTCCAGTCTGAGCCGATTCAGTTGACCACCCAGGCCGACGCTGATCAAGCCAACCGAGAAGCCCTAGGCGCGTTCCTGAGCCGTGACGAAGTCCGTCGCGCGGCCAAGATCGCCCGTGTCGACATGGGTCAGACGATGGTTGCGGTCAGCGCCATGGACAGCGATCGCCTCGCCAACGCGGCTCAGCAAGCGCGAGTGATCGAGGAGCAATTCGCAGTCGACGACGTGATCTCGATCCGCGCCACTACACTGATCATCGTTCTGCTGCTGCTCATCATCATCATAGTCGCCACTTAAACCCGATCCCGAGAGACGTGACCATGCCTTTCCGTAATTCTTTGAAGCTCGTTCTTGCCGGACTAGCGCTAGCTGCGCCAGCCATGGGCCAGACACCCCAGGATCGGTCCGATCCTGTCGCGCATGCGCGTGCGTTGATGTCCGAGACGCCGCTGATCGATGGCCACAATGACCTGCCGTGGCAGATGCGCAAGCACGCGGACGGAGATTTCTCCCAGATCGACATCGCCGTGTCTCAGGAAAAGCTGCACACCGACATCCCGCGGCTGAGGCAAGGGTTGATGGGCGGCGCGTTCTTTGTCGCCTACGTACCCGTTGATCTGATCGCGAACGGCGCAACGCGCCTTGGCCTCATGCAGATCGATCTGATCCATCGTATGGTCGACCGCTACCCGGACACGTTCGCCCTGGCTACCACGGCCGATGAGGTAACAGCCGCGTTTGACAGCGGTCGGATCGCGGCGTTGATCGGGCTCGAGGGAGGCCATGCGATCGAGGGTTCGCTCGACGTGTTGCGCACCTTCCACGACCTCGGCGTCCGGTACATGACGCTCACCCACTGGAAGACCCACGCCTGGGCGGATGCGGCTACCGACGAACCGCGTCACCAGGGGCTCTCCGAGTTCGGCGAATCGGTGGTACGCGAGATGAACCGGTTGGGAATACTGATCGACTTAAGCCACGTTTCGGATGAAACGATGATGGACGCACTTCGACTCTCCGAAGCCCCCGTGATCTACTCGCACTCGTCCGCCCGTACGTTGACCGATCACGTGCGCAACGTGCCCGACTCGATCCTGAGACAACTGGCCGACAACGGCGGGATCGTCATGGTCAATTACTCGCCTTCGTATGTGAGCGATGAAGTGCGCCTGTACAAAGAAAGCGAGAGCGATGCTTCCCCGGCGCCGCGTGCGACGCTGGCGCAGGTCGCTGACCACTTCGATCACTTGATCAGCGAGGCGGGTATTGACCACGTCGGGTTCGGATCTGACTTCGACGGCATCGATGCCACCCCGACCGGGCTCGAGGACGTATCGACGTTTCCGGCGATCGTCGCCGAGCTCATTCAACGCGGTTACAGCGACATAGAGATAAAGAAGCTGCTCGGTTTGAATCTGCTGAGAGTCCTGCGCGACGCCGAGGCGACGGCGAGCCGTCTACAGGCCGAGAAAGATCCCATCGTGGCCACGATCTCGCCCCAGATCGAAGAACCCGAACAGCCGTGACCGCAGACCGCTTCGGCGATCTCGACCGGCTGTGCGTGAACGCGCTCAGAACGCTCTCGATCGATCAGCCGCAGCGGGCAAACTCAGGCCACCCGGGGCTGCCGATGGGCGCGGCCCCGATGGCGTACGTGCTGTGGCAACGACACCTGACATTCGATCCACGTGAGCCCGAGTGGCCGAACCGAGACCGTTTCGTGCTGTCGGCCGGCCACGGCTCGGCGCTGATCTACTCGCTGCTGCATCTATACGGCTACGATCTGCCGCTCACCGAGCTCGAACGATTTCGCCAGTGGGAGAGCCAAACACCCGGCCACCCCGAGTACCACCTGACACCCGGCGTCGAGGCCACGACCGGCCCACTCGGCCAGGGGTGCGCGAACGCGGTGGGGATGGCGATCGCCGAGCGATGGTTGGCCAACCACTTCAACCGTCCCGACTTCCCGATCGTCGATCACCGTACGTTCGCGCTGGTGTCCGACGGCGACATCATGGAGGGCGTCGCCGCCGAGGCGTGCTCGATCGCCGGTTTCTTGAAGCTCGGCCGACTGATCCTGCTGTACGACGACAACAAGATCACGCTCGACGGCCCGCTGTCGCAGTCGATGGACGAGGACGTCGCCAAGCGGTACGAGGCGTACGGGTGGCAGGTGCTGACCGTCGACGACGGTGACAACGATCTGTCGTCGATCGACGCCGCGATCGAGGCGGCCATAGCCGACACCGAGCAACCCTCGATCATCTCGATACGGACGACGATCGGCTTTGGGTCTCCGAGTCGGGCAGGTACGCATAAGGCGCACGGCGAGCCGCTCGGCGACGAGGAAGTCGTGCGCACAAAGGAAGCGCTTGGCTGGCCCGCGCCAGATCAGACGTTCCATGTCCCCGAAGAGGCCCGCGCCCACATGGCCGATGCCACCACACGAGGGAACACGACGCGGCGAGCTTGGATGGAGATGTTTGATGCCTATGCCGACCGACACCCGAAGCTGGCCGAGAAGTGGTGGCTCGCGCGGTCGGGGTCGCTGCCGAGTGGCTGGGACGGGGACCTTCCGGTCTGGGAAGCGGGCGAGCCGGTCGCCACCCGCGTGGCTGCGGGAATGGCGCTCAACGCGATCGCCCAACGGGTGCCGTGGCTGATCGGGGGCGACGCCGACCTGGCCGGATCGACCAAGACGACGATCACCGGCGCCGACGATTTCGACGGTCAGACCGGGAGCGGGCGCAACTTCCACTACGGCGTCCGCGAGCATGCGATGGGGGCGATCTCGAACGGCATGGCGTACCACGGCGGCGTCCGACCGTTCGCGGCCACGTTCTTCGTGTTCTCGGATTACATGCGTCCGGCGGTGCGGTTGGCCGCGCTCAACGAGCTGGCGGTCATCTTCGTCTGGACCCACGACTCGATCGCTATCGGCGAGGATGGACCGACCCACCAGCCGGTCGAGCACCTGATGTCGCTCCGAGCGATGCCCAACCTGACCGTCATTCGGCCGGCCGACGCCAACGAAGCGGCAGCGGCATGGCGCTGGACGATGACTCACCCCGACGGGCCGGTGGCGCTGGTCCTAACGCGCCAGAAGCTGGCCACGATCGATCGTGCCAACCGAGCCGGAGCCGGCGAGCTGGTGCACGGGGCGTATGTGCTGTCGGACGCACCGAACGGAGTTCCCGACGCGATCGTGATCGCTACCGGCTCCGAGGTCGCGGTGGCGCTCGAAGCGCAGTCGACGCTCGCCACGGAGGGGATCGGCGCTCGGGTCGTCTCGATGCCGAGCTGGGAGATGTTCGCCGACCAGGACGTGGCTTACCGCGATCGGGTCCTATCGCCCCGCGTCACCGCCCGCGTTTCGGTCGAGGCCGGCGCGACACTCGGTTGGGAAAGATGGATCGGTGATCGCGGCACCGCGATCGGCGTCGACCGTTTTGGGGCTTCGGCGCCAGGGGCGACCAACCTCGAGCGCTACGGCATCACCGCCGATCGGGTGGCCGCCGCCGCCCGGGCGCTGGTCGGTCAACCCGCGTCCGCGTGATGCGAACGCGCTACGGCCGTTCGGCGATCGCACAATGATCGTTGCCATCGGCGCAGATCACGCCGGTTATCCGCTCAAACCACGCATCATGGCCGCCATCGCCGACTCGGGTCACGAGATCTTCGACGTCGGCGCGCATGAGCTCGAGCCCGATGATGACTACCCCGACTACGCTCGCCTGGTGGGGACCGCCATCGCCCACGGGAATGTTGACCGCGGCGTGCTCGTATGCGGTAGCGGTGTCGGCGCAGCGGTCGCGGCTTGCAAGATCCCCGGAGTGCGCGCCTCGGTGGCCCACGATACCTTTTCCGCCCGGCAAGGCGTCGAGGACGATGACGTCAACGTGCTCGCGCTCGGCGCACGCGTGATCGGTCCGGAGTTGGCGGCCGAGGTCACGACCGCGTTTTTGGCGGCGCGCTTCTCCGACGCCGAGCGGCACACTCGTCGCCTAGCCAAGGTGATCGAGATCGAGCACGACGCGCTTGCCGGCGAGTTCGACCGGTAGGACCCTAAGGAGGATCCCGTGGCCAATCCGCTCAACCAACTTCGCGAGCTCGGTCAGAGCATTTGGCTTGACTACATCCGCCGCGATCTGTTCGACGGCGAACTCGCCCGATTGATCGAAGAGGATGACCTGGCGGGGATGACGTCGAATCCGACGATTTTCGACGGCGCAATCAGCGACAGCGATCTATATGACGACGATATCCGCAGCGCCGGCAGCGACGTCGAGCCGGATGTGGTCTTCGAACGATTGGCGGTGGCCGACGTTCAGCGCTCGGCCGACCACTTCCGGCCGCTGTACGACAGCACCGAAGGCAAGGATGGCTTCGTCTCGATCGAGGTGCGCCCGAGCCTGGCGTACGACACCGATCGCACGGTCGAGGAAGTGCGTCGACTGTGGGCCGCCTGCGATCGACCCAACGTAATGGTCAAGATCCCCGGCACGTACGAGGGATTGCCGGCGATCAGCGAGTCTTTGCTGGAAGGCATCAACATCAACATCACGTTGCTGTTCTCGGTCAATCGATACCACGAGGTGATGGACGCTTGGTTTTCTGCACTCGAGGAGCGGGTCGATCGTCACTTGCCCGTCGATCGGGTGGCATCGGTGGCGAGCTTTTTCGTCAGCCGTGTTGACTCGATGGTCGACAAGCGGCTGGACCAGGTGATCGAAGCCGAGACCGGCGACAAGCGAGACCTGGCCGAGCGTCTCAAGGGGCAGACCGCGATCGCCAATGCGCGGCTCGCCTATCAGGCGTTCGAGGAGCGCGTCCAGGCGCCACGGTTCGCGGCGCTAGCCGCAGCCGGGGCTCGGGTCCAGCGCCCGCTTTGGGCCTCGACATCTACCAAGAACCCCGAGTACTCCGACGTTTACTACGTCGATTCGTTGATCGGACCCGAGACCGTGAACACGCTACCGCCCAAGACGCTCGATGCGTTCCGCGATCACGGCGATCCCTTGGTGCGGATCTACGAGGACCGCAAGGAGTGTCACGAGGTGATCCACGAGCTGGGTCACGTGGGAATCGACTTCGATGACGTCACGCAAGAGCTCGAGAAGGAAGGCGTGAGCAAGTTTGGTGCCTCGTACGACCAACTGCTCGAAACTATCCGCCGCGAACAGCGTCTCGTTCAAACCGCCTGACCAGAGCTAGGCGAGGGCGTTACCGTGGATCTCGTCACGCTGAGCCGGGCGTTCGGATTCTCCTTCACCGCCGGCATCAATCTGTACGCTACCGTCGCGATTATCGGCTTGGCGGAGCGGTACGGTTGGGTCGACCTACCAGCGCAATTCCAAGTCTTCGACAACGACCTCGTCATTTACGGCGCGCTGGCGATGTACGCGATCGAGTTCTTGGCCGACAAGATTCCATGGATCGATACCGCTTGGGACGCCGTTCATACGCTCGTGCGACCGTTGGGCGGCGCGCTGATCGCGGTCGCGGCAATGGGTGAGGCCACGCCGCTCTTACAAGGGGTGGTGGCGCTAATGGGGGCCACGGTGGCCGCCAGCACGCACGTGACCAAGGCCGGCTCGCGAGCAGCGATCAATACGTCACCCGAACCGTTCTCGAACTCGGGCATGAGCCTGGCCGAGGACGGGTTGGTGATCACGATGGGCTTCTTGACGTTGATGGTTCCGATCGTCGCGTTGGTCGTCGGTGTCGCACTGCTGTTTCTCATCTTTGTGTTCTCGCGACGATTGTACCTCGGCGCGAAGCGCCGGTTTTCGTCTAGAGCGTGAGCCCACCCGCGCAATTCGGTCTGATCGGCCTCGGCACGATGGGCTCCAACCTGGCGCTCAACGTCGAGGAGCATGGCTTCCCGGTCGCAGTGTGGAATCTCGAAGCCGATCGCACCGCAGCATTCGTCTCCGAGCACGCGGATCGCGCATTCACCCGCGCCGACACGTTCGAGGAGCTGGTGGCAGCGATCGCGCCACCGCGCCGAATCTTGATCATGATCCCGGCCGGCAAGCCGGTCGATCAGACACTCACCGGTCTGACACCGCTGCTCGATCCAGGAGATATCGTGATCGACGGCGGCAACTCGAACTTCAACGACACCGAGCGCCGAAGCGGTGAACTCGCCGAGCACGGGTTGGCGTTTTTTGGGGTCGGCGTTTCGGGCGGCGCCGAGGGCGCGCGCCACGGGCCATCGCTCATGCCGGGCGGTCCGCGCGAAGCGTACGACGCCATTCAGCCGGTGTTAGAAGCGATCGCGGCCGAGACCGATTTCGGCCCCTGCGTCGGGTACCTGGGATCGGGTGGCGCCGGCCACTTCGTTAAGATGGTCCACAACGGGATCGAGTACGCCGACATGCAATCGATCGCCGAGGCGTACGACGTGCTCGGGAACGGGATCGGGATCGACGCCGACTCGTTGGCCGAACTGTTCGGTACATGGAACGAGGGTCCGCTGGCATCGTACCTGATTGAGATCACCGCCGAGATCTTTCGCGTTCGCGACGCAACGACCGACCAGCCGTTGGTCGAGCAGATCGTCGACGAAGCGTCGCAAAAGGGAACTGGCCGATGGACGGCAGTGACCGCCTTCGAGCTCGGCGTGCCGGTGCCGTCGATTGTGGCCGCTGTCGACGCACGCGTCGTCTCGAGCCGCCGTGACGAACGCGAGCGAGCGGGCCACGTCTTGCAGGGCCCCAAGCAGTCGATCGGCGATGTCGATCGGGAGCAGCTAGCCAATGACGTTCGGGACGCCGTCTACGGATCGCGGATCGCCGCGTTCGCGCAGGGGATGGACCTCATCACCCAGGGTTCTGAAAAGCACGGCTGGTCGATTCCGCTCGCCGAGGTGGCGCGTGTTTGGATGGGCGGCTGCATCATCCGGGCGAGGCTCTTGGAGCCGATTCGATCGGCGTTCGATCGCCAGCCCGAGCTCGTCAACTTGCTGCTCGACGACGACATGGCCGAGCGGGCCAACCGCGCTCAGTCCGGCTGGCGGCGAGCGGTCGCAACCGCCGCCCGACTCGGCATCCCGGTTCCCTGCTGGAGCGCGTCGCTGGCCTACTTCGACGGCTACCGGAGCGCACGGTTACCGCACAACTTGACCCAGGCCCAACGTGACTACTTCGGTTCGCACACCTACCGGCGGCTCGACGATCCAGAAGGCGATCCGGTGCACACCGAGTGGCAAGCCCGGGCCCGAGAGGTGACCGAGTGAGCGACCCCGTGGTCCGTGCCCAAACCAAGACCCACGTCGAAAAGGTCAAGCTGCGCAAAGCCGGGAAGTGCGCGCTAGTGATTTTCGGCGGCACCGGGGATCTGTCGAAACGCAAGCTCCTACCCGCCCTCTACCGGCTGCATCGCGACGGGTACCTGGACGAGTGCTTCACGATTATCGGCGTCGGTCGCGCTGAAATGTCAATCGATGCGTTTCGCGACCTGATGCGCGAGGCCGTTGCGCAACGCGTGAGCGACTTCGACACGTCGGGCTGGGACGGGTTCGCCCGCAAGCTCGACTACATGCAGGCCGATCTGCTCCAGACCGACGCCTATCGTGAGCTCGCCACACGACTGGAGTCACACGGTGCCGGCTCACCCACCGACGGCAACCAGCTCTTCTACTTGTCGGTGTCCCCATCGCTCGCGCCCACGATCATCGAGGGTTTGGCGACAACCGGTTTTTGCGTCGAGGGCGATGGCTGGACGCGCATCGTGGTGGAGAAACCGTTTGGGCACGACTCCGACTCGGCGCGTGAGCTCAACCAGACGATCGCTCGCTCGTTCAGCGAGTCGCAGGTGTTTCGCATCGATCACTATCTGGGCAAGGAGACGGTCCAGAACATCCTGGCCTTTCGGTTCGGGAACACGTTGTTCGAACCGATTTGGAACCGGAACTACGTCGAACAGGTGCAGATCACCGCAGCGGAAACGCTCAGTGTCGGTCATCGCGCCGGCTTCTACGATGGTACGGGCGCACTGCGCGACATGATCGCCAACCACCTCATGCAGCTGCTGACTCTGACCGCGATGGAGCCACCGGTGGCATACGATGCCGATTCGGTGCGCGAGCAGAAGGTCCAGGTGCTGCGCTCGATGCCCCCGATGAGTGCCCACGAAGTCATCCACCGGACCGCTCGCGGGCAATACGGTCCGGGCACGATCAACGGTGAGCAAGTCCCAGGCTACCGGGAGGCCGAGCGGGTGGCGAGCGACTCTGTCACCGAGACGTTTGCGGCAGTCGAGTTTCAAATCGAAAACTGGCGCTGGGCCGGTGTTCCATTCTACGTCCGAGCGGGCAAGCGGCTGTGCCGCGACGTGACCGAGATCGCGGTGCAATTCAAGTCCACGCCGCATACGTTGTTCGCCCGCACCGACGCGCGCGTGCCACCGAACTCGATCGCGATCCGACTCAAGCCCGACGAGGAGATCGACATCACGTTCGCGGTCAAGGTGCCCGGCGAGGGGATGCGAACGTCGCGGGTACGAATGGAGTTCGACTACCAGCAGACGTTTGGTGTGGAGCTACCCGACGCCTATCGGACGCTGCTGCTCGACGCGATCGAGGGCGACGCGACGCTCTTCACCCGCGGCGACGAGGCCGAAGCTCAGTGGGCGTTGATCACTCCGATCCTGGAGACTTGGGCACTGGCCGCGCCGCCCGCGTTTCCGAGCTATGACGCCGGCAGCGAGGGGCCGCCCGACGCGGCCCGAATCCTGGCCGGCAACGGCCACGTGTGGCGCGGGCTCAAGGAAGCGGCCGGCGACTAGGCTTGGGTCGACGCGCGATCGTCACCCACCCCTCTACGGAGACGCTCTTCGACGACGCGGCGGCGCAGATCGAAACCGCAATCGACAGCGCGCTTCGGGCTCGTGGCCGGGCGTTCATCGTCTTGACCGGGGGTTCGACGATCCCACCCGTGTACGAGCGATTGGCCC
>JBDGYV010000033.1:0-27658 GCA_039588915.1 Gemmatimonadota bacterium | reverse complement strand
GCTCTCGGTCAACCGACGCTCCTTCCCGACCCGGGTCGTGCTGTGGGGGATCGCGCTACAGCTGATCTTCGCGCTGCTGATCTTGCGGACTGCTCCCGGCGAAGAGTTCTTCTCCCTGAGGAACACTGTCTTCATCAAGATCATGTCTTATACGCAAGACGGATCGCGCTTCATCTTCGGAAACCTGATCTATAACAACATCCCGGTTGGGGAGCCGGTCGGGAGCCCGCCGACGATGGCTCCGATCCAGCCCGGTGACCCCGCTCAGTGGGCCAATGGCGGGTCCTATTTCGCGTTCACCGTATTGCCGACGATCATCTTTTTCGCATCGTTGATGACGGTGCTGTATCACCTCAAGGTGATGCAGATTTTCGTCAAGGGGATGGCGTGGGTAATGCAGCGAACGATGCAGACCTCCGGTGCGGAGACGCTATCGGCGTCGGGCAACATCTTTGCCGGCCAGACCGAGGCGCCACTCATGATCAAGCCCTTCGTCGATCGCATGACGATGAGCGAACTCCACTGCATCATGACCGGCGGATTTGCCACCGTGGCGGGGTCGGTCATGGCCGCTTACGTAGGCATGCTCGTCGCCTACTTCCCGGACATCGCCGGCCACCTGTTAGCGGCCAGCGTTATGAGCGCCCCGGCGGCGATCGTGATCTCCAAGGTCATGTATCCGGAGGACGGTGTGCCCGAGACGGCCGGGACGCTCAAAGCCGACGTACCGTCACCCGACGTCAACGTCATCGAAGCCGCCACGCGCGGCGCGTCCGAGGGGCTTTTCCTGGCGCTCAACGTTGGTGCCATGTTGCTTGCCTTTGTGGCGCTGATTTACATGGCCGATGGGATCGTCGGGTGGGCGGGCGGCCTCTTCGGGATCGAGGGGCTCCAGTTGCAGCAGATCTTCGGTTGGGTGCTGGCGCCACTGGCGGCGGTGATGGGGGTCCCCTGGAAGGACGCCACGACGATCGGGTCGCTGCTCGGGATCAAGACCGTGCTGAACGAGTTCTTCGCCTATATCCAGCTCGCCAACATGCTCGGTGAGGGGACCGATCTCTCGCCGCGGTCGATCGTGATCGCTACCTACGCGCTGGCGGGGTTCGCCAACTTCAGCTCGATCGCGATCCAGATTGGCGGCATCGGCGGCATCGCCCCGAACCGCAAGCAGGATTTGGCGAAGATCGGGTTGCGGGCGATGATCGCGGGCACGCTCGCCGCGTTCATGACGGCCACCGTCGCCGGGGCGTTATTGTGAGATCGACACGCGGCGTGAGGTGACCCCTCCCAGGGATATCAACTCAACCGCCGACCCCTCCGCCCTCGTCGAGGCCGCGGTTGATCGACTGCGTGATGCTGGAGCAGGCGAGGTCGAGGCTGGGCTAATCCTGGGATCGGGGTTGTCGTACCTGGCCGACGACGTGGACGACCGAATCGCGGTTGGGTATGACGAGATTCCGGGCTTTCCGCGATCGACCGTCGAAGGTCACAGCGGCAACTTCGTCGTCGGCACGCTGGACACGGTGCCAGTCGCTTTCGCACAGGGTCGATTTCATCTCTACGAAGGCTACCCACCGGCGTGGTTGGCGCTGCCGGTGCGAGTGCTGGCTGCGCTCGGCGCTCGGTTCCTGCTCGTGACCAATGCCGCCGGCTCGCTCGGTCCGGACAATGCGCCGGGGACGCTGCTAGCGATTACCGATCACATCAACTTTCAGTTCGCCAACCCGCTGATCGGCCGGCCGGCGAGCGAGATCACAAACCCGTTCCCCGACATGTGCAATGCCTACGACGAAGAGCTTCGCGAGCGGTTGACGACGATCGCGCTCGAGCAGGAAACCCCGCTGCACGAGGGGGTTTACGCCGGCGTCCTCGGCCCCAGCTACGAGACCGCGGCTGAGATCGGTCTGCTGCGGAAGATCGGAGCCCACGCAGTCGGAATGTCGACTGTCGCCGAGGTGATCGCTGCCGCCGAGCTTGGTCTCCCGGTAGTGGGAGTTTCGTTGTTGACCAACTACGCCACCGGATTGACCGCCGAGCATTTAGACCACGATGAGGTGACGGAGGCGGCGGCGAGCGCTCGACCTCAGTTCGAGCGGTTGGTACGGGCGTTCGTGCGATCCGCGACGAGCCGTTCACAAACAGCGTGAACTCGAGACTCCGGATCTTTTTCTTTGGGGCGGCGCGCACCGTCACCGGCTCGATGCACGTCATCGAAGCGGCCGGGAAACGCGTGCTTCTAGACTGTGGGCTGTATCAAGGCCGGCGCAAGGAAGCCGAAGAGAAGAACCGCTTTCTGCCTTTTGATGCCAGTGGTATCGATTACATGGTCCTGTCCCACGCCCACATCGATCACAGCGGAAACATCCCGTCGCTTGTAAAACAGGGATATCAGGGTCCGATCTACACCACCCACGCGACGCGCGACTTGTGCACGGCCATGTTACGCGATTCGGGCCGCATCCACGAGCGGGACGCGGATTATTACAACCGCCGCATCCGAGGTCGCACCGAGCCCAAGATCCAGCCCCTGTACACCGAGGAGGATGCGGTCGCGGCGATGGGGAACTTCGTGGGCGTGAACTACGAGGCGCCCATGATGTTGGCGCCCGGAATCCGGCTCGAACTGCGTGACGCTGGTCACGTTCTAGGGTCCGCGATCACGATCCTCGATATCGAGACCAACTCGGAAGAGAAGCGGATTTGCTTTACTGGTGACCTTGGTCGGCCGGACACGCCACTGTTACGTGATCCGAAGCTGGCCGAAATAGTAAACCGCACGGTCGAGCGTGGCGGCAAGGTATTGATCCCCGCGTTCGCGCTCGAGCGCGCACAGACGGTGCTCTATCTGCTTCACCGTTTATTGATCGAGAAGAAGATTCCTGTCATACCGATCTACATCGACAGCCCACTCACCATCAACATTACCGAGATCTTCAAGCTCCACCCCGAGTACTTCGATGTCGACGCGCGCACGTTCTGGGAGGACGTCGACCCGTTTGGGTTCCGCACCATGCGTTACATCAGCGAAGTGTCAGATTCAAAGGCGCTCAACTATGAAGAGGAACCGAGCATCATCATCGCTGGATCGGGGATGTGCGACGCCGGCCGCATCGTTCATCACCTGCGGAACAACCTCGAAGACGAACGAAACACGGTGCTGATCGTCGGCTTCCAGGCCAAGAGCACCCTGGGCCGCCGGCTGATCGAGCATCAGCCCGAGGTCAGGATCTTTGGCGTCGACGTGCTCGTGGACGCTGAGATCGTCGACATCCGAGCCTTCTCCGGTCACGCCGATCGGGACGGCCTGATCGGCTTCGCCGGTGGCTGTAACCCGGCCCCCGACAACATCTTCCTCGTGCACGGCGAGGAGCCCCAGGCGCTGGCTCTGGCCCAGCGCTTGCAGGAAAACGGATGCGCCCAGGTGGCCGTACCGCACCCGGGTGAGTTTCACGACGTGTAAGCTGTTGTGCGGGAGGCGGCTACGACATCACGCGAGGCGTCTTGTCGGGAGCCACACGACCCGTGTAAAATCCAAATGCGAGGCGTGACCACCGTGCGGGTAACGATCGCTCTCACGCGCCAAATAGAGACACAGTCAACACCGCAAACCCGTGGCCACGGCGATATCGTGCGAGCCGCTCGGGCTGTCGACCTATAGGTGTCGGCATGGCCGAGCGATCGATCGGAGGCAGTTATGCAGCCCAGCACCACGCCTAGCGAACGATCCGAGACCGGCACGGTCCCGGAATCAACCGAAGATGAGGAGAATGTGGCCCGCACTGACGGCGACCATCGGACCGACGGATCGAGTGAGCAAGCTACGGATCCACAGCAACCAGCTCAGACGGTGAAGACGGATCTGCGAATCCAAGTGATCGGTCTCGGTGAGTGGGGAACCCGGGCGGCCGAGCTTTTTTCGAACAGCGGACTCAGCGCTCGGGCGATCGATCTAGGCCCCGCAGTCGAGCACGCGCAGATCGACGCGGCACGTAGGCACCGGATCGACATGACAGGTCGTGTCGCCGTCGACTACAACCAAGCCGCGGAAGCTCTGTGCGCCGACAAAGCGGTCTCGACAGCGTTGGCGAATGATGCCGATTGTGATCTGTTCGTCGTTGTCGCCAACATCAGCACGCACGCCGGCGCATTGCTCGGGACGTTGCTGAACCAACTCGAAACCGTTGCACCGAATGTCGGTCGGTTGGCTGTGACGCGACTGCCCGGGCTGCAGTCTGGTCCCGACGAACGGGCGTTGGGCTTGGTCGCGCTGAACGGCGTGCTTCAAGCCCCGTCGACGAGTGTTCTGGTGGTTCAACCATCCGAAGGTCTTGGGATGCGCGCCGACCAGGAAGCCAACCGCGCGCTGGAGAGACTGCTCGGGTTGTTCGAGTTAGTCGGCGGAGACGCTGCGGAACCGATTCTGGGCCTCAGCCGGAGTGACCTCGTCAAGCACTTGTCGGCGCCTGGCTTTGTGGGTTGGCGGGAAGTCGAGCTGTCGCGCGAGATGCTCACTAAGGGTGACGGCTGGCACACGCGGATGACTGATGTTGGCGTGACCTGGCAGCCCGATGGGTTTGGGTGGAGCGATGCGCAGGCGATCCTGCCTGTCGTTCGTGCTCCGCGTCCATGGTTGGAGGCCGAGGGCCGCTTGCGGTTCGACCAGTTGGTCGAGTCGGCTTGGGAGGAGGCAGCCCCGTGCGCGATGACGCAGGCGCTCTACGCTGACCAGCTGGCGATGGCGATGCTGGTGTCGGCCGGTCTGCCGTTCCCAAGCGGTTTGTTGGCGCTCCGGGACAGCGTGCAGGCCGATCGTGAACGAATGGTTGAGAAGCGCCGCGCCGCCGGAGCCTTGATTCCGCTGGACGAAGATTTCCTTTCGCCTGACGCTACGGGGTTAGCGGAGCTCACTGCCGAAGCTACGGTTGAGCCCGCGCCACCCGCCGAACCTGCGATCGAGGCGGAGCCTGAGCCGTTCATGGAGCCGGAGTTGGTTGCGGAACCCGAGCCGGAATTGATCGCAGAACCCGAGCCGGAACTGATCGCGGAACCCGAGCCGGAACTGATCGCGGAACCCGAGCCGGAACTGATCGCGGAACCCGAGCCGGAACTGATCGCGGAACCCGAGCCGGAGTTGATCGAGGAGGTCACGGCAGAGGAACCGCCGGTCGAGCCGCCGCCAGTTGAGTTCGAGATGGAACCGGAACCACCGATCGAACTCGAACCACCGATCGAACCGGAGCCACCGATGGACACCGCCCCCGGCCCTCCGGCGCTCGAAGCGGAGCCGCCAGTTATTGACGCTCCACCACCGGCGGTGAAGCCCCCGGCCCCGGCCGCGGTGACACAGGCCGAGCCCGTGGCGACCGCGGTGGCCGAGCTTGAGTTCACCGGAACGCCATACGAAAACGCGCTGGTGATCGCGCGCCACGCGCTGGCCGCCGAGAACCTCGGTGCCGACATCGACTTGGGGAAGATCCGTTACGCGCTGTACGATCTGCTGGAGATTCTGCGCGAAGACCCCGAACCGCTGTTGCGTGAGGTTTTCAAACCCGTCGAGGACGAGTACTTCGAGAGGCACCACGTCAACGTGGCGATCCTCGTAATACTGGCCGCCGATCAGCTCGAAACGACTTTGACCGATATCATCGACGTCGGCACGGCGGCCATGCTGCATGATATCGGAATGGCGAAAACCCGCGAGAGCTGGGACAGCGATATGCGGCTGCCCCCGAAGCTGTTCGACACCGCCATTCGCCAGCACCCGGAAAAGGGGTACGAGAGACTCCAGGAGATCACCGGAATGACCGGCGACATCGCGCGCATGGTGCTCGAGGAGCACGAGCGGATGGATGGAACCGGATATCCGGAGGGGATGTCGGGTGAGACGATCGATCCCGGCGCTCGCGTCTTGGCGGTGTGCGACACGCTCGAGGCGCTGACCCATCCCCGACCGTTCCGCGAGCACCTAGCGCTTGGCGAGGCGCTCTCGCGACTACAGATTCTGGGACAGTACACACTGGATTCAACCATCGTGCAGACGCTGACTGATAAGATCGGTCACTTGATGCCATCTCTGGATAGCGAAGCCGACGCCGTTTGATCCTCCATGCCTGACCCCCGTCCGGGGCCGGTCATCGTCGCGATCGGCGGTGGCAAAGGTGGGGTCGGAAAGTCGTTTCTAGCCGCCAACCTGGCGTTGGCGCTGGCCCAGCGCGGAGCCACCATCGGACGCCGCGTGGCGGCCGTCGACCTCGATTTCGGCGGATCCAACCTCAATCTCTTCCTCGGCGAGTCGCTGCCCGACCGCGAGTTGGCTGACTTCCTCGATGGCCGGGCCGACAATCTGGACGCGATCTCACAGCCGACCCAACTCGACAACCTGCGTTACGTGGCCGGGTCATTCGACCTGATCACCGCCGTAGATCCCCTGCGCGACCGCAAGCTCGATTTGATACGGGCGCTGGTGGGGTTGGATGCCGATTACGTGGTGCTCGACCTGCCGGCGGGGAGCGCCCCGCCGACTCTCGACTTCTTCTTCCTCGGCGACATCAAGCTGGTGGTGACAAACCCTGAGGCGACAGCGTTTCACAACGCGTACGGATTCCTCAAGAACTACTTGCTACGGCGACTGTTGACCGAGTTCCGCGATCGGAAGGAGATCATGCATTTCATTCTCGATCATTATCGCTCGGCGGGAACGGTGATCGAGGTCCGGGATCGTACGATCACCGGGCTGGTCGACAGCCTGCGGGCCGAGTTTCCGTCGGTTCGACCGGAGGTGACCGGGATCCTGCAGGAGAACACACCGCTACTGGTGCTGAACCGGGCTCGCAGTCGTCGGGACCGGCAGTTCCTGACGCGGTTCCGATCGGTGCTCGAGGATAATCTCGGGCTCGTTTGCCAGGCGCTCGGCCTGATACCGGAAAACCGGCGCGTGGCGCGGGCGGTCCGCGCTGGCGAGCCGTTCCTCCTCGCCCACCCTCGGCACAAGATCTCCAAGCAGCTGATCGCGTGGGCGGATCAGCTGACCGATCGCCGGTTTCTTCGCCGGTGACCGACCGTCGGCCGCGCGGCGGACTCAAGGCCATGCTCTGGTGGCCGTACGCGCTCATCCGAACGCTCTACTGCTGGGTCGCGCTGGCGATCCTGACCGTTGGGCTGGCCGTGTTCTACGTGCCGTCGGCGGCGATCGTTCCCAACAGTCGGTTGGTCAAAGCGTATGAGCGGTTCTGGGTGTGGTTCATCCTACGCGGATCGAACGTAGGCCTTCGTGGCCATGGGTTGGACAACATCGTAGCCGGACAATCGTACATCGTGATGGCCAACCATCGGAGCATGTACGACATCCCCGCCCTCCACTACCTTCTCGGGAAGAGTCGGGATCTGCGATGGATCGGCAAGCACGAGATGCTAAGGGTACCGTTCTTCGGTTGGGCGTTCGCGCTCAGCCGGCATATCGCGATCGATCGGCAGAATCGCGACGAGTCGATCGCGGCGCTCAAGGAGGCTGCGGCCAACAGCGCCGAGGGTGTGTCGTTCGTGATCATGCCCGAGGGAACCAGGAGCATGGACCGTCGGCTGGCACCGTTCAAGAAGGGCGGCTTTCACCTGGCGGTCGATACCGGCTTGCCGATCCTGCCGGTCGCCATCGCCGGGACCGAGCAACTGATGAGGAAAGGCGAGTGGTGGATCCTACCGGGATCGATTGACGTCTTCGTGCGACCGCCAGTCGATGTCGCGGGTTACGAGAAGAGCCGGCTTGAAGAGTTCCGCCAGCGAGTGTGGACCGAGATCCGCGACGCGTTGCCGGATCTTCCGGCCGAAGCAGAAAGCGGGGCAGTGTGAACGAAGATCCAAGCGCGACGCGGCCCAGGGTCTCCAAATCAGCCTACGAAGCGGTGCAGGACGAGCTGCTGGGCACGATCGAACGAGCCCCCGATCTAGCCGAAGCGTCGCAACGGGTGTGCGATGCGCTGTACATCGCGTTTGAGCACTACTCGTGGGTCGGGATCTACAGCGTCGATGGTGACGATCTGGTGCTCTCGGCCTGGAGCGGACCAGAGGAGACCGAGCACACCCGCATCGGGATCGGCGAGGGGATCTGCGGCTTGGCCGCTGCGACTGGAGAGACCGAGCTCGTCGCGGACGTCGCCGAGCGCCCCGAATTCATCGCTTGTTTCCCATCCACCAAGTCGGAGATCGTGGTCCCAATCCACAGAGCCGAGGGAGTCGTCGGCGAGATCGACATCGACTCCGACTGGCTGGATGCATTTGGCGAGATCGACCGGGAGTTTCTCGAGGTGATCGCCACAGCGCTGGGAACCAAACCTCCGCAATCAACGGAGGCATGACGTGAGCGATCGGGATCGGGTGATCGAAACGATCCGCGAGGTCTTTGGCTCAAACGAGTACCCCGGCGATCACTTTCTTCAGGGGAGCTTCGAGGGGTGCGAGCCGGCCGACTCTGTGGGGCCGTTTGTCGGACAAGAGGATTGGGAAACGGTCGCCCCACAGGTTCTAGACGGGGCAGGTGCGCTGAACTTCTTTTCCGAGGCGGCCTTTCGGTTCTACATGCCGGCCTACATGATCGCCGATCTGCGGGAACAGCTCGTGACGGAAGATCCGGTGTTCCACCTAACGCACGCCTTTCACGACATCTCGGTGGAGGTTCCAACCGAGTCGGGAACGTTCGTGCGCAAGACGGGAAAGTCGGAGTTCGTGAACCCCAGGCGATACGGCGCGATGACGTGGTACGACTACGGGCGGAACAGATTATCGATCTTCTCCCGTGAAGAGGCGCAAGCGATCGTCGCGTATTTGAAGTACAGACGTGCATCCGATCCACACGGGCTGAACCAAGAATCGATTGACGCCGCGCTGGATAGCTACTGGCTCGATCGAGCTTCGAACGCTCCTCTCAGAGAGGATTTGAAAACACACCTGAAAGAGGAGGAGCGTTTTATGCGCAGTATCAACCCGGATTTCGATTCGTGATACGGGCCACGCTCTACCTGCTACTGGCGCTTGCGATCCCGGGGGTGACTAACGCACAGCAGCCGGCCGTCGGGGGTTCAGTTCTGCTCGAAAACGGTCGTGTCTGGACCAACGATCCGGATCAACCAATCGCTACTGGGGTCGTTATCGACGGCGATCGGATCACGTGGGTGGGGGAGAGCGAGTTGGCGCCGGTCAGTGCCACGACCCGCCGGATCGATCTTCGCGGACACCGCGTCGTACCGGGCTTCAACGATGCCCACACGCACTTCATAGACGGCGGCTTCACGCTACTGGCGCCGGATCTACTGACATCCGACAGCGCTGAAGAGTTCGTGCGCCGGTTGGGCGAGTACGCGCAGACGCTGCCGCCGGGCCGATGGATCGACCTACACGCGGCGTGGGATCACGAGCGGTGGCCCGGTCACCCGCTCCCCTCGCGCGACTTGATCGATCCGGTGACACCGGAGAACCCGGTGTGGATCCGGCGTCCCGATGGGCACGTCGGCCTAGCCAACTCGTTGGCGCTCGAGCTAGCCGGGGTGAATCGCTCTTCACCCGATCCGCCTGGTGGTCGAATCGATCGTGACTCGAACGGTGAGCCGACGGGGATCCTGCGCGACGCAGCCGACCTGATCCGGCCATCGATTCCACCGATCTCGGATGATCAATACCGCGAAGCGCTGGATGCTGCGCTGGGGCATGCCGCCCGCATCGGCGTGACGACGGTTCAAGACATGTGCTACGAGTCGGGCTCGGCCGGGGAGCGACTGCTCGAGTCGTACGCACAAGAGGGAAAGCTGTCGGCGCGGTTCTACTGCCGGACAGCACTCAGCGATTGGGCCGCGCCGGCCGCAGCCGGTGTCACTGCCGGATCGGGTGACTCTTGGGTTCGCACGGGGAGCCTCAAGACGTACGCTGATGGCGCGTTGGGCTCGTCGACCGCGTACATGTTCGAGCCCTACACCGACAACGCCGACAACCGCGGGCTCCTGGGTGATGTGATGCTCCCGATCGACACGTTTTACCGACTCGCCGCGGGCGCCGACCACGCTCGCCTGCAGCTGTCGGTTCACGCGATCGGCGACGCGGCGATCAGTCTGGTAATCGACCAGTTCGAACGCATCCAAGACGAAAACCCGACCTGGGATCGCCGTTTCCGTATCGAACACGCCCAACACATGGCTCGCGAGGATTTCGCACGGATGGCGGATCTTGGCGTGGTGGCGAGCGTACAGCCGTTCCACGCCATCGACGATGGCCGTTGGGCAGAGCGGAAGATCGGCCCAGAGCGAGCCAAAATGACGTACCCGTTTCGATCGTTTCTCGATGCCGGGGTTCCGCTCGCATTCGGGACCGATTGGCCGGTCGCACCACTGGAGCCAATGCGCAGCGTGTACGCGGCGGTGACGCGGCGGACCCTGGATGACGCGAACCCCGACGGCTGGGTGCCGGAAGAGAAGATCACCGTCGAAGAAGCGTTGGCCGCATATACCAGCGGCTCGGCGTATGCCGAGTTGGCCGACCACGAGAAGGGCCGAATCCTGCCAGGCTATCTCGCCGATCTCGTCGTTCTGTCGGAAGACCCGTTCGAGGTCGAGCCCGGGCGGCTCGAAGCGATCGAACCTGTGCTCACGATTGTCGGTGGTCGCGTCGTGTACGCCGCCGAGGGGTGGGCTGCGGAGTAAGCTGCCGGAGATCCGTGTGGTGCAACCGGTCATGAGCCTGGACATCGACAGCGACTACAACCGCCGAGTGCTCGCCGATCTTGTGCGATGCAACTCGGTCAATCCCGCGTTCCTCGACACGGACGGTCAGCCCGGTCGTGGTGAACGATCCATCGCCGACCTTGTTGCGCAAACCCTGGCGGAGTTGAACCTGGATGTACAGCTGCACGAAGCGGTTAACGGCCGATCCAGCGTAGTCGGCGTTCTCAAGGGAGTCGGCGGCGGTCGCTCGCTAATGCTCAACGCCCACCTGGATACGGTGGGTCCCGGAAACATGGTGCAGCCGTTCGAGCCGCGGGTCGAGGATGGACGGCTCTACGGCCGGGGTGCGTACGACATGAAAGGCGCCGTCGCCGCTTGCATCGGAGCCGTGGCCGCGCTGATTCGGTCCGGCCAACGCCTGAAGGGCGATCTCGTCGTGGCGCTGGTCGCCGACGAGGAGGATGCGAGTCTCGGCACAATCGATGTACTGAGTCGGTACTCAGTCGACGGCGCGATCGTCACCGAGCCGACCGAGTTGCGCCTGTGTCTGGCGCACAAGGGTTTCACCTGGCTCAAGATCACCACGCGTGGCTTCGCATGTCACGGCAGTGACTTCGACCGTGGAGTCGATGCGAACATGCGCATGGGCAAGATCCTCAGCCAACTCTCAGAGCTCGAAACCTGCCTGCGCGACCGCACCCCGCATCCGCTCGTCGGACCACCATCGATTCACGCTCCGTTGATCCATGGTGGTGTGGGACCATCGGTCTACTCGCCGGAATGTGTTCTCGACCTAGAAAGACGGACGATTCCTGGAGAAACCGAGGCCACGGTCGTCTCCGAGGTCGAAACCGTGGTTCGCTCACCACGAGTAGGCCTGCCGGAGGACGCGGCGATCGTGGAACCGGTGCTATCGCGGGTTCCGTTCGAGGCCGCCGCCGACAGCACCGTTGCGAGACACTTGACGGCGTGCGTGACGGCTGACCGCGGGGAGTCGCCCGAGGTAATCGGCGTGCCCTTCTGGACCGATGCCGCCCTCATCCGCGCCAGCGGTGCGGATACCGTCGTCTTCGGACCCGCGGGCGACGGTGCGCACCAGGATGTCGAGTGGGTCGATCTCGACTCGGTCGATCATTGTGCCCGAGCGCTGGCCGGCACCGCGCTCGGCTATTGCTGTCGAGCCGACTAGCCCGCTTCTCTCGTCTCAGCTTTCTTGAAGGTTTGAACGGACGAACAATCCTGAACTCGAGGAGAAAGACGATGGATCAGAAGTCACTGCTCGCCCTTGCCATGCTCTGCGCAGTTTTCCTTCCTGGCTGCAGTGGCCCGGAATCTGGCAGGATCGCACCGGCGCAGGAAGAGCCGAAGGCGGAAACACCCGAGTACTTCCTGCTGCGACCCGAGGTTGAAAGGAGCTACGGGTACAGCCACGCGGTGAAGATCGGCGATGACATCAAGATCTCGGGCGCGGTGAGCATGGACGATGAAGGCCATCCGATTGCCATCGGCGATCTGGAGCAGCAGATGAAGAACGCTTACTCCGATCTCGACCAGGTTCTGAAGCACTACGGTTATACCTTTTCGACGACGTGATCGTAGAGAACGTCTATACGACCGACATGGCGAGATTCCTCGAGGTTGCTTCCTATCGCAACTCGATCTACACGAAGAACTTTCCGACCGGAACTTGGCTCGAGGTCAAAGGACTCGCCCTGCCAGAGTTCATGATCGAGATCGAGTTGGAAGCAAACAAAGCCAGGTGAGGATTGAGCGCGGCGCGCGCTTGGGACGTCTATGGAAGGCCAGCCCAACCTCCGGCGGCCCGACGGCGATTGATTGTCACCGGGTCGCCGGAAGTACAACTTCACAGCGTCTCTCGAGAAATAACCTGTAGTCCACCATCCGCAACAGGAGGTTTTGATGCCCGGCGCACAACCTGGCAAGTTCGTTTGGTATGAATTGATGACATCTGACCCAGACGCGGCTCAGTCGTTCTACCGCGACACCATCGGCTGGGGCACCGCACCGTTTGACGAGTTACCCGAGCCGTACACGATGTGGATGAATGGCGAGAGCCCGGTGGGCGGGGTCATGGCTCTGCCCGAAGAAGCCGAGAAGGCGGGCGCGCCACCCCACTGGATCGCCTACATCACGACGCCGAACGTCGATGAGACGATGAACAAGGTAAAAGAGTTCGGCGGAAACCTGATTCACGGTCCGATGGAGATTCCCAATGTCGGCCGTTTCGCTATCGTTTCCGATCCGCAGGGCGCAGTGTTCGCGGTTTACAAGCCGGCCAACGAGCCAACTGGGGAGGCCCACGATCCGGGCGTCGGGGAGTTCAGCTGGCACGAGCTGGCGACGACCGACCACGAGGGCGCGTTCACTTTCTACTCGAAGCTCTTCGGCTGGAGCAAGACCGAAGCGATGGACATGGGCGAGGCGGGGACGTATCAGATGTACGGCCTCGGCGACAAGACGATGGGCGGAATGTTCAACAAGCCAGCCGAGATGCCGGGACCGCCGATGTGGCTTTACTACACTGTTGTGTCAGACGTGAATGAGGCCGCTGAGAAGGTGAAGGCGAAAGGCGGCCAGGTCCTGAACGGTCCGATGGAAGTGCCGGGCGGCAGCGGCGACATGATCGCCCAGTGCATGGATCCTCAAGGCGCACCGTTCGCGATTCACTCGCACGCCGCCGGCTAGCTGGCGGCGACGTTGCGAATCGAAGGGGGCTCCATTAGGAGCCCCTTTTTTTGGTCGCTGTGACTTGCCACCGTGGCCGATCGCGCCGAGACTGTCAGTCCGAAATAGTCATCAAGGGTCACAATCTCGGAGGAACGATGAGCAAGAAACTGGCTGGCTTGTTGGCCGCACTGGCCACGCTCGCAATCGCCTCTCCGCAGCCAGTCGACGACGAGTCGGTGTTCGTCAAAGGGCTTAAGGCGGGCGAGCGAGAGTCGCTGTTGTATGTGTGGACTCGCGACGGCGATGGTCAGGAAACAGACTTCGTGGCGGTCGTGGACGTCAACCCTGAGTCGCCGGAGTACGGCAAGATCATTGCCACCAGCCCCACCGGCTCGGCCGCGGACGAAGCGCACCACTTCGGCTACACGGTGAATGCCGATCGGATCTTCGCCGGTGGCATGTTCACCAACAAGCTGTTCATCTACGATCTGGCGGAGAACCCCAAAGAGCCCAAGCTGATCGACACGATCGATCTCGATCCGACTGGGTACAGCGGACCGCACACGTTTTACGCCATCCCCGGCGGGGTCATGATCGCCATGCTCGGGTCTGTCGACGGGGGGACACCGGGCGGGCTCGTCTATCTCGACGATGACGGGAACTTGATCGAGTCGTACCCGTCGGAGCGAGACGGTCCACCGGTTTACATGTACGACGTCGGGGTGAAGCTCGAGATGAACCGCATGATCACCTCGAGCTGGGCACCACCCGAGCACATCATGCACGAGCTGGCTCCCGCTGAGCTGGTCGGCGACGAGATCGTTGTTTGGGATTGGGAAACGAAAAGGCCACTACAGGTTGAGCATCTCGACAAGGCTCCGCTGGAAGTGCGCTGGATGCACGGGCCGCAAGGGTTGGGTGGGTTTGTCAACTGCGCCTACGGAGGTACGGTCTGGTATTGGGAAGACACCGACGACGACGGGACGCTGGAGTTTGAGCGCGTGATCGAGCTAGGAGAGGGGTCAATCCCAGCCGACATGCGAATCTCGTACGACAACAACTTGTTGTATGTGTCGTTGTGGGGTGGTGGTGAGGTTCGGCAGTACAACATCACCGACCCTCATCATCCCAAGCTGATGGACTCCGTTCAGGTCCCGCAGCCCAACATGATGAAGCTGACGCCGGACAGTAAGCGACTGTACGTGACCAACTCTCTTCTCTCGCCGTTGGACGGCGACGTCGAGTTCGGCGCGTGGCTGTTCCACGTCGGGCCCGAGGGGATGGAGCAGGAACCAACGTTTAAGCCCGACTTCAATAGCTTCGAGAACGGACCGGCTGGCCCGCACGACATGCTGCTGAAGTAGTTGAAGGGAGGCAACGGCACGTGCTCAGGGGGGCGGCTCGTGCCGCCCCCGTTCAGCGATGCTAAGACCGAACGCTGAGAAAACCGCAGGGGCAGACCTCGACGCACTTGCGACACGCTTCACACATCTCAATAGATAGCGAGAAGTAGGCTCCCGGTCGGACCTCCTCCAGACGCGCAAATGCGCCCGGGTTGCAGTAGGTCCAGCAATGCTCGCACCCAAAACATTGACCACATGATAAGCAACGCGACGTCTCTTCCAGGAACGCTTGCTCGGAGATCGTCTCGTGGATCTCCCGATCGGGTTCGACAAGCCATGTTTCGACCGCGCGGTGAGGGACAGTCAGCGGATCTTGTTGGCGGTAGTAGGCGGGCTTAACGCGGTCGGCCGAGATCGTGGGTTTTTCGTTGTGCTCAGGCGGTGGTAGACCCCGCAACCGGGTGTGGACATCGATCGCTGCCTTTCGGCCCTGGGCGATCGCCAACCCGGCGATTCCCGAGCGCAGGGTATCGCCCCCGGCCCAGAGATCGCTGGCCACCCGGCCACTCTTCGTAGTCTCCACCCGACCCCCCGAGGCATTGAAATCCTCCAACCGATCCCAATCGGGCTCCTGGGAGATCGCGACGATCACCGTGTCGAACGGTAGCTCGACCTCCGAACCCTCGATCGGTCGCGGTGAACGCCGTCCCGAAGCGTCGGGCGGACCGAGCTCCATTCGTTGTACAACGACCGATCGGATCGCCGCGCCGTGCCTCTCGATCCGAAGCGGGGCTACCAGAAACTCGAACCCAATGTTCTCGGCCATCGCCTCCTCGATTTCACTTTCGATCGCCGGCATCTCATTCCGGGTCCGTCGGTAGAGAACCGTGACGTCGGCGCCCGATCGACGGGCTGCACGGGCCGCGTCGATGGCCGTATTCCCGCCGCCGATGACCGCGACCCGCTTACCCAGATCGGCGGTCCGACCGCGGTTCACCCACCCGAGGTAGGTGGTACCGGTCCAGCATCCCTCTCCATCCTCGCCCGGCACCCCCAACTGGCGGCTCAACTGCGCGCCGATGCCCAGGAACAGCACGTCGTGCCGCGATCGGATCTGGTCGACCGACACCGACTCTCCTACTGTGGAGTTGAGCTGGATCTCGGCACCGAGGTCGACGATCCGCTGGATTTCGGCACCGAGAATGTCCTTTGGCAGCCGAAAGCCTGGGATCCCGTAGCGAAGCATCCCACCGGGCTCGGATGCCTTCTCGTAGACGGTGACCCGGTAATTGCGGCGGGCCATCTGGTAGGCGAACGAAAGCCCTGCGGGGCCAGCGCCTATCACGCCGATCGACTCGCGTTTGGTGTCGGTTTCGAGCTTTGGGATTCGGAGCTTCTTTTTGATCGCCCAATCTCCCAGAAACCGCTCCAAAGCGTTGATCGCGACCGGGTCGTCCTTCTCGGTGCGGTTGCAATCGGCCGTGCAGGGGTGCGGACAGATCCGTCCCGTTATCGCCGGGAAGGGGTTGAACTCGGTCAGGTGCTCCCACGCCCTGACGTACGCCTCGTCCCGCGTGTACCCCAGTTTCTTCCGCTGGGCGATCAGCCCGACCCAGCCGCGGACGTCCGTGCCGATCGGGCAGTTTGCCTGGCACGGCGGGAGCTTCTCGAGCTGCTCCGGGTGAACCAGACTGTCGTTGTAGACGTTGGTTTCTGTCGTCAGTCGAGCCGTCACTCGTCGGTCTCGCGGGCTCGCGTTTCTGCCAGATCACAGTTCAGTTGTCGGATGCGCTGGGACATAGTTCTCACGATGTCAAACGCGAGCGAAGGGTCTTTCTGAATTCGCCGCATGAACGTTTTCTTGTCGATCGTAAGGACTCGCACGTCACCCAGAGCTTTCACGGTCGCTGCCCGTACCTCGTGATCGAAGATCGACATCTCGCCAAAAAAGTCGCCTTCCTTGAGAACCGCCATCCGGATCTCGTGGCCGTCCTCCTCGCGGTAGACCTCGGCCTGGCCCTCCTGGATGACATACATGCAGTTGCCGGCGGTGCCCTGACAAACGATTGACTCGCCAGATTTGTAGTTCTTGCCCAGCGATCTAATGCCCATTTGCGTCTCCAGTGGCAGGTCGGCTATTCGCGGACGCCAAGCTGCCCGGCGCTAAGTTTCCGGCGACCAGATTCCACCCCAGTCCGGCCACAAAAGCGGGACGGAAAGTTCTGAGGAGAATCTGCCGGTAGGGCGCACTGCCCGTGAAGAGGTCCCAGAGGACACTGCTCATGTGGCGTTGATCACCGGCGCGCGTCTGCTCTGCGGCCGTCATTCTGAGCAGCGCCCGGCGGGTCAGCCGGCTTTTCTGGATCGCGTGGCTGACCGTGAACATCAGTCGCCCGATCGTGTTGTCGATATCGATTTGCCGGCACGTTGGCCAGTAGTGCTTTGCGAACGCCTCGTCGGAGATTCCGTGGAACACGGCCGTCCGAGCGGCTGCCTTGGCGGTCCGGTAGGCGGCACCGATTCCGTCCTTGTAGAGCCGAGTCACTCCACTATCCCCGATCAGGACGATGCGGTCGGTAAACGGTCGAACAGCGGCTTTGACGTTGATGCGAGGAAAACAGTGGCACACCGTGCCCGGCACGATCTCCTTGGGGAAGCACGCTCGAACTTCGGGTGCGTCCAGGAACGTCGTCACCAGCGAATCGTCGATCTCGTCTCCTAGCAGACAGAGCGTCACGAAATCCCCCTTGGGGATGATCGCGGCGAACTCGAGGTGTGGGATGTCAAGCAGAAAGACGTGCATCGATGTGCCGAGGTGTTTCCGGATTGTCTCCTCTCCCAGGTGGAACTCACAAATGAATGTCCGCACCGTCTCCGGAATCCGGTAACCGAACTCCAGTCCCTCGATCCGCTGGAGCACGTTGCTGTTGATCCCGGCTGCCACCACGACGAGATCGTAGATCTCGCTCGGGCCGGTGGAGCATTGCACATGCGGCCGGTCCTCCTCCCAAGAAACCTGATTTACCAACTGACGTCGGATCTTCGCCCCGCGGGAGACCGCCAGGTCCTGGAGGTGACGGTCAAATCCGATGACATCGGCTGGCACCGCGTCACGCGGACCGTTGCCACGGTAAACCGCCGCGATTCGTTTCTCGTGCAGCGGCGTGTCGATCCTGACCGTTCCCACGTCCATGTGGAGCATGTAGGAGTCGATCCCGCGCTGGACGACCTCGGACGGCAGGCGGAAGCCCTCTGCGGCTAGGAGTTGAACGAGGAACTCGGACACGATCCCACCGCAGTGGTTGCACCCCGCTGGGCCCTGGTGGATGAAGTGGCGAGGCTCGTAAATATCGATGTCGACGTCGAGGCCGATCGTCTCGGCCATCTTGAGGAGAAAAACACTAAAAAAGGACCCGGCCGGACCGCCGCCAATGACTCCTACGCGCGATCCATTCTCAAGTGCGACAGGGTCGACACGCTCGAGCAGACCGGCGGCGAGCCTATCCTCGATCGAGGCGGAGGATTTTCCCCACATTATTAGTAGCTTGTCCGAAAAGGGCGCTCCGGTGCTGTAGGGAGAATCCTAAATCGTTGTAAGGGAAAGTCTGACATCGAAGGGTAAGTGTGCTTGTCCTTCGCCAACCGGAGGCACAAGTTGGCGGGCATGAGTGCTTGGTTCGCAGCCGGCGCCACGATGGCGGCGCTGGGCGTGGTGCTCGGCGCGTTCGGGGCTCATGGTCTTGAAGACCGGCTGGGCCCCGACTCGTTAGCGGTGTTCGAGACCGGCGTGCGATACCACCTCTATCACGCGCTGGGCCTGATCGTCGTCGCGTGGGCTTGGACCCGCTGGCGAAACGCGTGGACCGACGCCGCCGGGTGGTTCTTCCTCTTCGGAATCGTCCTCTTCTCGGGTAGCCTCTATCTGCTGGCGGTAACCGGCGTCCCCTGGCTGGGTGCGGTCACGCCGGTCGGTGGTTTGGCCTTTATCACCGGTTGGGTCGCGCTTGCCGTCGGCGCGCTGCGGGCTAAGTCGTAGTCTCTTGAAGACGTTCGAAATCTGCCATGGTCGATCGACGCTGCCGATCGTTTTCTCATGCGAGCACGCGTCGGGCAAGATACCGACCGAGTTCGGAGATCTCGGCATGACCGAGGAGCATCTGACGGAGTGCGCGCACGGTCAGGATCAGGGTGCCGCCGACCTTTTCGACTATCTCGTCCGCGAGCTCGATTGCTTGGGCATTCGCAACGGGATCTCGAGGCTCGTCATCGATGCCAATCGGTACGACGATCAGGATGAGCTGATCCCAGAGCGCTGGGGCGGCAAGGAGATCCCCGGCAACATCGGTTTGAGCGAGGACGAGCGGGCACACCGAATCGAGCGGTACTACCGACCGTACCATCAGGCACTGCAGGACTCCCTGCTCACGTGCGAGCGGCTCCACGGAACGGTGTTCTACTTCGCCATTCATGCCATGGCGGAAGAGTTCGAGGGCCAGGTGCGGGAGATGGACTTCGCGCTGATCTCGAACCGAGGATGCCGGTGGGCGCCGTTCCTTGCGGAACGTCTCCAGGCGACGGACTACACCGCGTCCATAAACGAACCCTACCATCTGGAGCGAGATATCGTGCGCGTTCCGCACGGCTCGGAGATGGAACGGTTCAACGACCGGGCGGTCTTGATCGAGATGAACGAACGGTGCCGCGAAGACGATCGGGCGAAAGGGGCGTTGCTGAATGCGATCCGTGGGACGGTCGAGGAGAACTACCCCTAAGGGCTTCCTTTTACTCAGCCGCCGATGCCAACCACCCGCTCCTGAGTCGCAGCTGGCGCTCGGTCGGCTCGTCCACCGACTCGATGACCCATTTCAGGTTTGCGCCGCCGTCGAGCGCTACCGAAACGGTGTTCTCCTTGCCGCCACGTTCGTAGACGACCTCGATCACCTCGCCGGGCTGATTTGCCTTCATCGCCTCCATGATGTCAGCGCTGGTCGAAATTTCAGTGCCGGCGATCGATATCAAGACGTCGCCGCGCATGAGACCGGCCGCCAGCGACGGCGAATCTGGGAACACGTTGTCGATCGCCACTCGCTGACCTGTGGGGCGGGGTGCCAGGCCGATCGTCGCCGCAGGCCGCGTGTCGTCGACTGCCTCACGGACTTGTAGTCCGACCACACTCAGGTATTCGTCGTAGGGCAGCTCTTCGACGCCGTGGACGTAGCGATCGAAGAAGTCGCCGAACGACTCGCCGGCGATCGTCTCGACCGCCTGCTGCAAGCCGTCCTCGGGATAGCCGCGGTCCTGCTCGTAGTACTCACGCCACAAGTACCGGATGGCGTCGTCCAGGCTCTTCTCGCCGTCGGTCAAGTCGCGGATCCCCAAGTCGATCAAGAGCCCCAACAGCGATCCCTTGGTGTAGAACGAGATCGCCTGATTGGGGTTGCCGTCCCCGTACCCCGAGTGCCACGACGTTAGCGACGCCAGCGACGCGCTGGTCACCTTGCGTCCCGGCGAGCGTTGCAGCGAACGGATGGTGTTGCCGAGGGCTTCAAAGTACAGCTCCTCGTTGGCCACCCCCGAGCGCGCTAGGAACAGCTTGTCGTAGTACGACGTCACGCCCTCGGTGACCCAATGGAGGCGGGTTAGCTGTGGTGTCGAGTAGTCATATGGCCACAGCGCCGCTGGGCGGAGTCGCTTGACGTTCCAAGCGTGAAAGAACTCGTGTGACGTCGTGCTCATGAACCCCATGTAGGCGAAGTCGTTCATGAACACGCCGTCGTGCATGACGTACGACGCGCTCGCCTCGTGCTCGACGGCGTGGCCAAAGGGGTGGGGAATGAGCTGATACAGGTGCCAGTACTCGTCGAACGGGGCGCCGCCGAAAAACGCTACCTGTTCCCGCGTCATAGCCTCGAAGTCAGCCAGAATCGACTCCTGAGTGCGATCATCGAGCCGCACTTCGCCGCGCATGACGACGTGATACGGAACATCGTCGACGGTAAAGCTCCATTGGGTCAGCTCGGGTGCGGCGAACGTCGGCGAGTCGACGAAGCGGTGATAATCGGGCGCGCGGAATTGAGCCAGCAAGACCTCCCGATCGCCTCTCCGCTCGAGGACGTGACCATGATCGATGCGCTTTAGCTGGGTCGCGATCGCCCACTCCGGTGGAACCTCGAACGTCAACACGACCGGGTGATCGGTCCGTCCGTCGATCCACGGGAACAGGTTGACGGGGTTGAAGTACGCCACGTCCGGTCGCAGCGTCGACGAACCGGCATCGAGCGTGCTGGCATAGTACTCGTACTCGAGCGTCACCTCAGCGGCACCGTCGGGCTCGACTCGCCAGGAGTCGAGATCGATCCACTCGGCATCGAGCGGCCGCCCGTTCTCGTCACGAGCGCGGATCGCTTGCACGTTGGCGGCGTAATTCTGGACGATGTATCGGCCCGGCCGCCAGGCGGGGAGAGAGAAGATCATTGGGCCACTGTCAGCGGAGGCGGTGACGCTAACGGTGTACAGTTGACTGGCCGGGTTATCCCACCCGAGCCGGTAGTGGATCGTATCGTCCATTCCGGACTCCTGCGCTATGGTCGGCCCCGGCGCGCCGGCGAAGATGAACGCCACGACGGGCAACAAGATCAATCGCTGCATCGAAACCCCCTTCGAAATCGCTATGTGCGGACGGAATCTGCTGGTTGACCGAGGTCCGGGCAACCGTTGTTAGGCGCCGACGGAGCGAACGGAACGCGGTTTCATGCCGGCGCGTCGCGATCCGTGGGGCATGACGCGTGCTATATTCCGGCCGCTGATGACCGTTCCCACGCCCCAACATGATCTGACGCGACTCACCGAAACACTCGCCGTGCAGCTCGAGGCGAGCCGGCGCCGGTTCATGCGCGGGAACGCGATATACGTATCGGCGAATCTGGTCTTGGCCGGATTGGCGTGGCGGTTGCCGAGCGGAGGCGTTTTGGGGTGGTTACCGCCAGCGATCGGAGTGCTGGGCAACGTGTTCTACGCGCTGACGACCGAATGGGAGCTCCGCTGGCACGCGCTCTGGCGGCGCGAAATCCCGCGGATCGAGACACAAACCGGGCTCGAACTCCTGTCCAAGCTAAAACCCGAAACGAGGCGGTTGGGCGGACTCATGCGAGTGGTAAGCTGGCTCCTGGCCTTAGTCTGGATGGCGATCCTGGTCCTCCAGATGCAGGCCTCGGGGCTCGACATCCGGATCGTTCGTTAGCCCCGGGTCGGGTGACTAATTTCTCGGCCTAGATTCCCGTCAAGATTTCGACACCTGTCACGATATCGACGATCTGAGGATCTATGAGCGACGCCAAGAACATCCATTCGATAACCCCTTCGGAGACCGGTGATGGGCGTCCCGCCACCAGAGAAGCCGCCGAGAGCCACATCTACGAGCTGCTCAAGTTCGTGGGCGAGGATCCCGACCGCGAAGGGCTACTCGCGACTCCCGAGCGGGTCGTGCGGGCGCTCAGCTTCCTGACCGAGGGGTACGAGAAGGACGTCGACAAGCTATTCAACAACGCTTTTTTCTCCGAAGAGTACGACGAGATGGTGCTGGTCAAGGACATCGAGTTCTACAGCCTCTGTGAGCACCACATGCTGCCCTTCTTTGGTCGCGCGCACGTGGCGTACCTGCCGCGGAAGAAGATCGTCGGGCTGTCGAAGATTCCACGCTTGGTGGACGTTTTCGCCCGGCGGCTGCAGGTGCAAGAGCGGATGACCAAGGAAATCGCTGAGATGATGAGGGAAAAGCTCGACCCCCACGGCGTCGCCGTCGTGGTGGAAGCGAGGCACCTGTGCATGGTTATGCGCGGGGTCGAAAAGCAACATTCGTACATGACGACCAGCCATATGCTGGGGAAGTTCCGAGACGACCATTCGACGCGGCTCGAGTTCATGAACTTGATTGTTCCGAGGAGCGTCGATTGAAACCGGCCTGCCTGGCGCTGTTCTTGCTTTCTGCTGCGTGCGGCGGGCCGCAATCGAGCCCGGAGGGAACCGTAAGCAACTTTCTCGATGCGCTCGAGAGCGAGGACACGGTTGCCTTCGAGGCGTCGTTCACGACGGAGACGGTGACGTTGGTCGAGGAGATTGAGCGATTGAGCGGTGTTGCCGATGACACCGGTCGGCCATTCGACATCCGGGAGTGGTGCCAGATGTTCTGTGGTGGGGCGGTGGTCGGCTCGACGCTTCTTGGCGACTCGGCGACCGTCGACGTCCGGGTCGAGGGGATCGAGGAGCGCTTCCCGCTGCGTCGGGAGGGCGATCGCTGGAAGATCGACTTTACCACCCGGCTGGAGCCGGCCGTTCAGCTGCTGAAGCTGGCAGTTCCGGATACGGTGGCCGGGGCCCTTCCCTAGCAGGCCAGAAGTTGTTATAGTAACCGAAAGAAAACCGAAAGTCTATTGAACGAGCGAGACCGCCCGGGAGGTCCGGAGCGGCGGAGGTGAGCGAATGGCAACGACGACGGACACGAAAGAGCAGGAAAAGGCCCTCGGCCTGGCGATCAATCACATCGAGCGGCAGTACGGCAAGGGGGCGATCATGCGATTGGGGACCGACACCCGAATCCAGGTCGATGCGATCTCGACCGGGGCGTTCAACCTGGACGCCGCGATCGGTATCGGCGGGGTCCCCAGGGGTCGGGTGAGCGAGATCTACGGTCCCGAATCTTCGGGCAAGACGACGCTCGCTCTCCATATCGTTGCCAACGCACAGAAGGAAGGCGGAATCGCCGCCTTTATCGATGCCGAGCACGCGATGGACGCTGAGTACGCGAAGAAGCTCGGCGTCGACATCGACAATCTGTTGGTGTCGCAACCAGACACCGGCGAGCAGGCGCTCGAGATCGCCGAAGTGTTGGTGCGGTCAAACGCGGTGTCGGTGGTGGTGATCGACTCGGTCGCAGCGCTGGTCCCCAAGGCCGAGATCGAGGGCGAGATGGGCGACAGCCACGTCGGTTTGCAAGCCCGGCTCATGAGCCAGGCGCTGCGCAAGCTGGCCGGTGCGATCAACCGCTCCCAGACCTCAGTCGTCTTCATCAACCAGATCCGCGAGAAGATCGGCGTCATGTTCGGCAACCCCGAGACCCAGCCTGGCGGCCGGGCGCTCAAGTTCTACGCCTCGACGCGGCTCGACATTCGGCGCGTGGGCGCGATCAAGGACGGCGACGCGCTGGTAGGCAACCGGTGCCGGGTCAAGGTCGTCAAGAACAAAGTCGCCCCGCCGTTCAAGCAGGCCGAGTTCGACATCATGTACGGCGAAGGGATCTCGGTCGAAGGGCTGTTGCTAGACCTCGGCGTCGAGCACAAGGTCGTCGACAAGTCCGGCGCCTGGTACAGCTACGGCGACACGCGCCTCGGTCAGGGCCGCGAGAACGGGAAGCTGTTCCTCAAGGAGAACCCTGACATCGCCGACCAGATCGAAAACCATCTGAAGGTCGAGATGGGGTTGTACAAGGCGGAGGAAAACCCGGAGACGGAAACCGAGGAAGTAAGCCAGGCTTCGCCAGAGGAAGCCGTCTAGACGCGCTGAGGAAAAAGAGGAGTTCGGTCCGAGCATGGCCAGGTACTCCGTGCCCTACTTCATGGGCAACCGTCTTACGGGGCTCACCGTTCCGGAGCCGTACTCGCCGATCGATCCACCACTGCCGGACGGCTCGCAGCAGCAACGGATGGCGGTGCTCTGCCGGCACCTCGCCGACGCCGTTGCGAACGACGAGACGCCAGTGGTGTGGGCGGGCGACTGCGTGTCCACTATCGGAGTTCTCGCCGGGCTCCAGCAACGCGGCCTGCAGCCAACGCTGATCTGGTTCGACGCGCACGGCGATTTCAACACGTGGGAGACAACACCGTCGGGATTCATCGGCGGTATGCCGCTGGCGATGATCGTAGGCCGCGGCGAGCAGACCATCGTGGCCGGCGCCGGGATGCAGACGGTCGCCGAGAGCGCGGCGGTGCTCGTCGACGGCCGGGACCTCGACCCGCAGGAAAGCGAGGCCGTGGCCGGCTCCGGCATGACCGTGCTGTCGGTCGGCGAGGTCACTCGCTGGGAGCCTCCGCCGGGCCCGCTGTACGTGCACGTCGACGTGGACGTTGTCGATCCCGCCGAGATGCCCGCCATGGGCTATCCGGCGCCCAACGGCCCGTCCCTCGTCGCGGTGCAGGAGGTGCTTTGCTACCTCGCCGGAATGGAACGGGTGGCTGCGTTCTCGATGTCGCTGTGGAACCCTGGCCTCCCGGGCGCGGATGCGGCGTCTGTGGCCAGCGGCGCTTTGGCGGAGCCCTTCGGGTTTTTCCTCACCGCTTCGTAGCTCGAAACGTCACCGAGTGCACCTTACCTCGGACGTCGCCCAACCCAATCCTGGTGCTCTCCATCAAATCGGTGAGGTCGTCGGGGATGTGATCTTCGGCGGCAGCGACGAAGTCGACATCGCCGAAGATCTCGACATCGGTTAGCCCCGCGGCCTCGACGGCGGCGAAGTACGCGTCGCGCTGCATCGCGCCGGCGACGCAACCGACGTAGGCCAAGAGATCGCTGGCCAGACTTTCGGGCAACGGGCCGTCCAAGACGACATCCGAGATCGCCAACCGGCCACCGGGTTTCAATACCCGGCCGATCTCGTCATAGACCCGCTGTTTGTCCGGGACCAAGTTGATCACGCAGTTGCTGGTTACTGCGTCGATCGAGCTGTCTTCGACCGGTAGGTCTTCCAGCCGCCCGAGCCGAAACTCGACCTGATCGAACCCGGCACTATCGGCGTTTTGTCGCGCGCGTTCGATCATCTCGGGCGTCATATCGACACCGATGACCCTGCCGTTGGGACCGACCTGCTTAGCGGCCAGGAAGGCGTCGATGCCGCCGCCCGATCCGAGGTCGAGCACGACTTCGCCCGGCTTCAGGTCGAGATGGTCGACTGGCGCACCGCACCCGAGCCCCATGTTGGCGCCTTCGGGTAGCGACTCGAGTTCGTCGGTTTGGTAGCCGAGACCGTCAGAAACCGCTGCGGTGGTCCCGCAACAGCTCGTAGCCGTAGCGGCTTCTGAGCTCGGCGCGGGAGCACAACAACTCGACTCCCGTCCCACGGCGATCTTCGCATAGCGTCGTTTCACTTCCTTCACCAGTTGTTCTGGATCGATGTTTTTCATCAGGCACCTACTTGTGACAATTCAGATTCCAGTGTCCGCTTTCCAGCGGCTAAGGGCTTTTCCATTCTCGCCAGAGCCGCAGGTCCGACGTTTTCGGCGAGGCAATCCAAGTCCTGCATGTGGGCAACGAGACCCAACGTCTTACGGATGTCCTGGGCAGCGCTGCCACGTTCGAGTGCGCGGCGAACCATCTTCTCCGCACACGGTTCGCACCCGGCCGCGATGACGACTGCAATCGGGATCAAGTTCTCGAGGTTCGGGCTTGCCGCGGTTTCGGCAGTCATGGTTCCTCCTTACTCCTTGACGAACGCTTTGACCTGCTGCAACACGTCCTCGTTGGGCGAGCAGCACACCCAACGGCCACGCTTCTCGCAGCAGATCAAGTCCGCGTTCTTGAGTTCTTTGATGTGGTGAGACACGGTTGAGAGAGCCAGATCGAACTGCTCAGCGATGTCGGAGACCGTGCTGCCGGCCTCTTTCTCGGACACCGAGCAGCCGGGTCCGCACCGCTCACGCAGAAGCTGAAGGATCGCCAGCCGATTGGGGTCGGACAGTGCCTTGAAGATGCGCGCGAGGTCGTCGAGTGCTGACATTTCGATATTCCTATGATCATCGAAATGATATCACAGGTACATGCTGCTGTCAAGCCGCTGGTTATTTCATGCGCTCGGAACGGGGGGGAAACACATCCCCAAGGTGCTGGAGGAGGGCTGGGTCCCCCTCGAGCGTCACTTTTCCATCGGCAAGTGCCTGAGCCATATCCAGAGTTCCGGCCGCAGACGCGAGGAAGTGCTCGAGGTCACCAGTCAAGACGACGTCGGGATGGCGCGCAGGCCCGAGCCCCGTGCTGAGTTGCCCGTCATCGATCTCAACATGTACGACCTCCTCGCCCATGCGAAATTCGTAGACGGCGCTGAGACCCTTGGCTGCCTCCGGTCGGAAGATCCCTCTAAGGACCAGCACAGCCCACTCGGCACGGACGTAATCATCTGCGCTCCCAGCCTCTAGAAACCGCTCTCCCCATCGCACCAGCGCGAGCAGCACTGGTTCGAGTTCCAGACCGACACTGGTGAGCGCATACGCCGGCACGCTGGCTGGAGGTGGTAGCACTATTCGGCGCACAATACCCGTGGATTTCAGCTCCTTCAGCCTGGCGGACAGCAGATTGGCACCTATGCCAGGCAGGGCTGCCTCCAGGTCCTTGAACCGCTTGGGTCCTATCAAAAGCTCTCGGACGAGCAAGAGCGTCCACCGATCCCCGATTCGATCCAGAGCCCGCGCGATTGCACAGTGCTGACCGTAGGTCCTCTTGGTCATGTTTCTCCTTCTTCGTACCTCTTGACAGCCACGGATAACATAGATATAGTGTATACTACTTGAAAGTCAAGTAAACAGTATGGTATATCAAAGTAGCTGCCGATTGGAGCTGTCATGACTGACCAAGCGATCCAACATGATCTCGCTCGACGAGTGCTCGCGGCAAACGCTTTGTTCTCGGCGCTGTCGGGTGTGGGGATCATCATCATGCACCGGTTGGTCGGACCGCACTTCGGCCTGAGTTCGCTGTTGTCGTCGATCGTCCTGGTCACTATCGGCGTTTTGCTGGTCGGCTACGCCTTCGTCCTCGATCGGACGAGGAGGCAGCCGCGGATATCGCGGGGTGACTTGGCAGCTTTTGCGACCTTCGACACAGCCTGGGTCGTGGGAAGCGCCTTACTCCTCTTGTTGGCGTGGGGCGCGATCTCCACAACCG
>JBDGYV010000032.1:0-44967 GCA_039588915.1 Gemmatimonadota bacterium | reverse complement strand
CGCCGACGCCGCTGCTGCCAGCTCGGCGTTCAAGTCGGTCTGGTCGCAATATCTTCCGGAATTCACGTTCTTTACTTCGTATACCGGATTCGACGAGTCGTTTTTCCCGACCGCTACCGAACGAACACTGTGGGGTTTTGCTCTCAATATCCCGATCTGGGACAACGCCCAGCGCGAGCTGCGTCTGTCGGAAGCGCGCACCACCAAAGCCTTCACTCGAGCGCTTCGGGATGATACCCAGCGCGCCGTCGCTCGCGATGTCGTGGAGGCGTACCAGCTGTACGAGACCGCCCGGGCGGCGGCCCAATTAGCGACCACGGCGGTGGTCGTAGCGCGCGAGAACCTGCGGGTCCAGGAAGAGCGGTACCGGGCGGGGGCGACGACGATCATCGATCTCGTAACCGCTCAGGTCGACTTGGCCGACGCCGAGTCGGGTGTGGTCCAGGCGCGGCAGCAAACTCGGCTTGCGCTGGCCGGTCTGGAGGCGATCCTCGGCCGGCGGCTGTTCCCGGACCGGGCGGCACTATGAACACGAACAAATGAGCACGAACAATCGATACGAGAGGGGACCCACGATGGGGCTCGATAGGATTCTTCTGATCGCGTCGGCCGCGTTGGCGTTGACGGCGTGCGGCAGCGCAGAATCGAATGAGGGCGGTCCCGGAGGGGACGGCCCACCCCCGATGCCGGTCGAGGTCGCGATCGCTCAGCAGGACACGGTGATCGATGAGCTCCTGGCGACCGGCGAGATCGAAGCCGCCCAGGCGATAGAGCTCAAGCCCGAGGTCGAGGGGCGGCTGGTGAGCATTCTGGCCCGCGAAGGCGCGGTGGCCGGCCGTGGCACACCGCTATTCAAGATCGACGACGCTGAACTGAGGGCGCTCGTGGCCCAGCTCGAGGCCGAGCGTGACCTGGCCGACCAGGCGCTCGAGCGAACCCGCGAGCTGCTCGCACGCGACGCGTCGTCGCAGGCCGATCTCGAAGAGGCCGAGGCGAACCAGCGGAGCAAGCAGGCCCAGCTCGATCTGCAGCAGGTTAGGCTCGACCGGACCATTGTTCGCGCGCCGTTTGCCGGTGCCGTCGGTGAGCGCTACGTCTCGATCGGTGATTACGTGACGACGTCGACAGCTTTGACCACGTTGCAGACAATCGATCCACAGCGGGCGGCGTTTCAGGTTCCCGAGCGCCACGCCAATCGGCTCGCCGTCGGACAGACGGTACGGTTCAAAGTAGCCGCAGTTCCGAACCATGATTTCGTCGGCGAGGTCGATTTCGTCGACCCCCGGGTCCAGCTTCCGGGACGCATGATCACCGTCAAGGCGAAGGTTCCCAACCCGGATCACGAGCTCAAGCCAGGGATGTTCATCGAGACCCGGCTGGCGACCGAGGTTCGACCTGAAGCGATCATCGTCCCCGAGGACGCGATCCTGCCGCTGCAAGGCGCGAACTACGTCTGGGTGGTCGAGGAAGGGATGGCTTCGCGCCGTGAGGTCGAGCTGGGGGTCCGCGTGCGGGGCTTTGTCGAGGTCACGGGTGGTGGGGTTCCGGCTGACGCCCAGGTCGTCGTCGGTGGCCTCGAGCGGCTCTCCGAAGGAGCGCCGCTCATGCCGATGCCACGCGGTGGGATGGCTGGCGGGGCTGGACCCGGCGAGGAGGGGCCGCCCGGCGAGGAGGGCGAGGAGCTGGCCGAGCCGTGATCTGAAACTCCGACCGTCGTCCAACCGTATAGCTCGAGTAGTCGTCAAGCGTTTCTCCATCCGTATCTACCAACAGCAACCGCGAGGGAAGCCGATGCGCACCGCTTTCTTGTTCATGTTTCTTATGCTGATTGCCGTATCCGTGGCGCCGGGTCTGCAGGCCCAAGGCGAGATCGAGGCGCCAGAGGGGTTCACGATGTACGCGATTCAAGGCCCCGGTATCAATGCACCGCCGCTCCCGTTCAAGATCGAGGGTGACAAGTTCATCTCGCCCGAAGGCGGGATGGTAACCGTCACCGAGAGTCATCTGACCGAAGACCGAGTCGATTTCAAGCTGCAGGTCCCAGGCGCTGATGTGCATTACGTCGGAGTGCGCGATGGTGACGTGTTTGCCGGTTTTGGTTTTGTACTCGAGGGTGATCAACGTGACGTAGCGCCGGTCAGCTTCATCCCGGTGGGTCAAACCGCCACGATCGAACCCGATCCATCGATGTTCGCGTCCGCGCCCGGGATTTCGCGCGTCGAGGTCGTGCCCGGCGAGGCCACGCTTGAGCCGGGCCAGCCCCGTCGCTTTGTCGCTCGCGTCTACGACGAGGCGGGCAACGAGATCGCCGACTCCGAAGTGGAGTGGTACGCCGGTGGTGCGCGGACTCGGATCGACACCGGTGGCGAGGTCGTGTCTCTTGAAGCCGGGACCAAGCAAATCGTGGCGTTGGTCAACGGGGCGATCGGTATGGCCGAGATCAACGTCCTCGATCCCAAGATCGATTCGCTGACGATCTTCAACGAGGTACCCGGTGAGTTGGCGGTCGGCAGCCACGTGCCGCTGGAGTTGGATGCTATGAACTCGGTCAATCGTTGGGTGCTGGACCCGGAGGTCGAGATCGAGTCGAGCGCACCCGACGTGGTGGCGATTCAAGGTCACACGTTGGTGGCGAGTTCCCCCGGCCGGGCGACGGTTACGCTTCGGTCCGACGAGGCGACCGCCGAGTACACGATCGAGATCGTGGATGGCTCAGGTGGGTCACTGTCGATCGCCGGGGTGCCGGCTGGCACGGTGCGCACCGGCGACGTCGTCCAGTTGTCATTGAACGAGGACCATGCGCACCCGGTGTGGTCGGTCTCGGAGCCCGGCGCGGAGGTGTACGCCGACGGCTCGTTCGTGGCTGAGCGCCCGGGCCGCTACACGATCGTGGCGGTGTTGGGCGATCGGGTCGCGACCTCGTCGATCGAGACCGAATCGCGTGGTGTGGCCGGCAAGATCCACATGAATGGTCACGGCAAGAACATCGAGACCTATACCGCCGACCTGTGGCCTCAGAACTCATACGTATACGTGGGGACGCATCAGGCGAACCAGCTTCGCACGTACGACGTGTCCGATCCGTCGAGCCCGGTGCTGACCGACCAGCAAGAGTTCGACGCCCGGGTGGTCAACGATGTCAAGGTTTCGGAGGATGGTCGCTGGTTGGTAGCGACGCGTGAAGGCGCGGCCAACCGGCGCAACGGGATCCTCGTCTTCTCGCTCGAGAATCCGGCGCAACCGGAGTTGGTGAGCGAGTACACCGAGACCCTGACCTCCGGCGTCCATAACGTGTTCTGGGTCGGCGATCTGTTGTACGCCGTCAACGATGGCACCGGCGACATGCACATCATCGACGTCTCCGACCCCGTGAATCCGAGCGAGGTCGGCCGCTGGGGCCTCCCGGTTGAAGGCCGCTCGCTGCACGATGTCTGGGTCCAAGATGGCGTTGCGTACCTGTCGTATCTGAGGGACGGTTTGGTGATCTTGGACGTTGGCGGTGGTGGCCAGGGTGGAACACCGTCGGAGCCGGTGCAGCTGAGCCGGATCTTCTATCCCGGTGGTCCGACCCACTCCGCGATGCGGCACGGAGATTACGTGTTTGTCGGCGACGAGGACTTCAGCCTTCGGGGCACGTCTCCCGGGGGCGAGGACCCGCGCGGACCGGTCCACGTGGTCGATATCAGTGATATCGCCAACCCCAAGTATGTTGCCCGCTACGAGGTGCCGGAGGCCGGCGCGCACAACTTTTGGATCGACGATGGCGTGCTGTACATCGGGTACTATCAAGGTGGCATTCGCGCCGTCGATGTGAGCGGTACGCTGCGCGGCGATCTCTACGCTCAGGGTCGCGAGATCGCGTACTTTTTGCCTGCCGCCGGACCCGAGGATGCCAAGAAGCCATACGAGACTCGCGTCTGGGGCGTGTTCCCGATGTTTGGCGACGGCTGGTCGGTGGTCGGCGACATGTTGTACGCCACCGACTACAACTCGGGATTGTGGACGTTCACCGTTGAGTTGCCAGAGAAACCGATTTCGTAGTCGCTGTATGACAGCACCTTGACGGTGCGATTGCACACGAGCCCCCGGGCCTCATTGGTCCGGGGGCTCGTGCGTTGTCGCCACCAACGTTGCTTCTTAGAATCGAGCCCATGCAGGAATACGAAAAACTCGGGGTCTTCTATCTGGGCCAGCTCTACGACTTGGACGAGAAGGAGCGCCTAGACCCGCTCCTGCTCTACGATTCTCGCGATCTGGTCACGCATGCGGTGTGCGTGGGGATGACCGGGAGCGGCAAGACCGGCCTGTGCGTCGGGTTGCTCGAGGAAGCGGCCCTGGATGGCATACCGGCGATCGTGATCGACCCAAAGGGCGATCTCGGTAACCTTTTGCTCACGTTCCCGGAGCTTCGCCCATCCGATTTTCGACCGTGGATCAACGAAGAGGACGCGGGTCGAAAAGGGAAGACGCCCGATGAGTATGCGGCCGCCCAGGCCGAGTTGTGGGCGAACGGGCTCGTTGACTGGGGGCAAGATGGCGAGCGGATCAAGCGACTGCGTGAAGCCGCTGATTTCGCGATCTACACGCCGGGCAGCACCGCCGGCCGACCGTTGTCGATCTTGAAGTCGTTCACGGCTCCAGATGCGTCGCTAAGGGAAGACTCCGAGCTGTTGGGCGACAAGATCGAAACCACCGTAACCGGGCTTCTGGGGCTCCTCGGCATCGAGGCCGACCCGATCCAGAGCCGCGAGCACATTCTGATCTCCACCATCCTGCAAGAAGCTTGGCGGGCCGGTCGGAGCCTCGACCTAGCGGCGCTGATTCAGGCTATCCAGCAGCCCCCGGTGAGCCGAATCGGTGTCATGGAAGTCGACTCGTTCTACCCCGCCAAGGAGCGATACGGCTTGGCGCTCAAGCTCAACAACCTGATCGCTTCGCCCGGGTTCGAGAGTTGGCTGACCGGCGAGCCGCTCGACATCGATTGCCTCCTCTACACTGCCGAAGGCAAGCCCAGGATCTCGATCGTCTCGATCGCGCACCTGAGCGAGCCCGAGCGGATGTTCTTCGTGTCGTTGTTGCTCAACGAAACGGTCGGGTGGATGCGCGCTCAGTTGGGCACGACGAGTCTGCGAGCGTTGATCTACATGGACGAGATCTTCGGTTACTTCCCACCGGTCGCCAACCCGCCATCGAAGAAACCGCTCTTGACGATGCTGAAGCAAGCCCGCGCGTATGGCGTCGGGGTAGTGCTTGCGACACAGAATCCAGTCGACCTTGACTACAAGGGGCTATCGAACACTGGCACATGGTTTATCGGTCGCCTACAAACCGAGCGCGACAAGGCTCGCGTGCTGGAAGGGCTGGAAGGCGCCGCAGCCGGTACCGGAGCGACGTTCAACAAGGGCGATATGGAAGAGACATTGGCTGGACTGGGCAAGCGGGTGTTCCTCATGAACAACGTTCACGATGGCGAGCCGGCGGTGTTTCAAACGCGCTGGGCGATGTCGTACCTGCGGGGTCCGCTGACGCGCAGGGAGATCAAACGGTTGACCGGCGACGTCGAGTCGGCCGCAGTTCAACCGCTGGCGCCCGCAACTGTTGAGCCATCTACGCCGTCCGTACGGCCGGCGGTAGCGCGGCCGGTTCTGCCACCAAAGGTACCCGAGCACTTCGTGCCCGTCCGGCAACTCGCGCCTGCCGCCGCTGGGCTCCACTACGACGCGGCGCTGCTATCGACCGCACAATACCGATGCGACAATCGCAAGGCCGGGGTTAGCGTGACCGACGAGATCACTGTGCTCGTGCCGATGACGACCGCGCCCATGGCCGTCGATTGGAACGCTGCCGCACGCGTGGACATCGACGCCAGCGATCTCATGACCGAACCCGAGAATGGCGCCGTTGGGTACGGAGAGGTGCCGGCGGCTGGGACCGACTCCAAGAGCTATACGGCGTGGAAGAGCGAGTGGAAGGATTGGATCTATCGCTCGCAGGCGGTCAAGCTCTGGCATAGCCCGACGTTCAAAGAGTACTCGGAACCGGGGGAGAGCGAGCGCGACTTTCGGATCCGGCTCCAGCAGTCGGCCCGGGAACGGCGCGATGAAGAGAAGGAGAAGCTGACCAAAAAGTACACGCCTAAGATCGCACGCATCGAAGAGCGGATCCGCAAGGCGCAACAGGCGGTCGAACGCGAGGAGGAGCAATCGAAGCAACAAAAGCTCCAGACCGCGATCTCGGTTGGGACCACCGTACTGGGTTCGATTCTGGGCCGAAAGACCCTAAGTCGCACCTCACTCGGTCGGGCCACGACCGCCGCGCGCGGGGTCGGCCGCACGATGAAGGAGGCTGGCGACATCACCCGTGCGAAGGAGACGGTTGCCGCCAAGCAACAGGAGCTCCAAGAGCTCGACGCCGAATTCCGCGAAGAGATCGAAGCGCTCAAGGATCGGTTCGACCCGATGGTTGAGGAGCTCGAGGATATCGAGGTCCGACCGCTCAAGAAGGACATCGCCGTCGGACTGGTCAGCTTAGCCTGGGTTCCGCATTGGGAGGACGCTCAAGGCAATCGAACCCCGGCGTGGGAGTGAGCCTGGCCGCGCGGGTCGCCGTTTTCGCCTCCGGTGGTGGTACGAACTTGGAGGCGTTGTTCGAGGCGCTTGACGCTCACCCCGTCGCGGAGATCGCGCTGGTCGCTTCCAATCGCGAGGGCGTGTTCGCGCTCGAGCGCGCAGCACGGCGGGGCGTCGTCACGGCGATCGTCGCTCATGACGACGGCCCATCGATCATCGAGTTGCTTGAAACACACGCCATCGATTGGGTCGTTCTCGCCGGTTACCTGCGCATCGTTCCGCCCGAGGTCGTCCGGCGGTATCGAGGGCGCATGCTCAACATCCACCCCGCATTGTTGCCCAAGTTCGGTGGTGCTGGGATGTACGGCGAGCGAGTCCACGCCGCTGTGTTGTCAGCCGGTGAGACCGAGTCCGGCGTGACCGTTCACCTGGTGGACGAGATGTACGATCACGGCCCGATCGTCGCTCAGCGGAAGGTGACAGTGCAATCCGGTGACACGCCCGAGCGCCTCGCCGCTCGCGTGCTGGAGGTCGAGCACGAGTTGCTGCCCGAGGTCGTGATCGCCGCGGCCGAGGGGCGGATTCGAACGAAGGATGATCGGGCATGGATCGAAGATGAGTAACATCCGACGCGCGCTCCTGTCGGTGTGGGACAAGACCGGTCTTGTCGAGCTCGGGCGCGGCTTGGCCGGACAAGGCGTCGAGCTGGTTGCGAGTGGTGGCACGGCCAAGGCGCTAGACGAAGCCGGCCTCGCGGTGACATCGGTAGATCAGCTTACCCAGGCGCCGGAGTTCCTAGGCGGTCGAGTTAAAACGCTGCACCCGGCTGTTCATGGCGCGATCCTGGCGCGCCGCGATCAACAAGCCGACATGGCCGAGCTCGCCGCACGCGGTATCACGCCGATCGATTTGGTGGTCGTCAACCTGTACCCGTTTGGCGACGCCGAGACGTTGGGCGCGACCGACGAAGCGGCCCGCACCGAGCTGATCGACATCGGAGGCGTCACGTTGATACGAGCGGCGGCGAAGAACTGGCGCCACGTCACCGTCGTCATCGAGCCATCGGATTACGAAGACTTGGTCGCCCAGATGGCGGTCGAGGGTGGGATCGCAACGGCGACGCGACGTCGACTGGCGGCCAAGGCGATGCGGCTGACCGCTTGGTATGACAGCCGCATCGCGGCTTGGATGTCGAAGGACGAGGACGGTTGGCCGGAGCGGTGGACAATCGGCGGGGAGCTGCTCGCCGAGCTCCGCTACGGCGAAAACCCGCATCAGGCGGCCGCTCTTTATGGCGATCGGCCACCGCGCCCAGCCGATCTGACAGCGGTCGAAATCCTGCAAGGCAAAGAGCTCTCGTACAACAACTACATCGACGCGGAGGCTGCTCGACGTTTGATTCGCGACCTGTACGCGCTCGACCCGGTGCGCACTCACTGTGCGATCATCAAGCATACGATCCCGTGCGGGGTGGCGAGCGCTGACACCGCCTTCGACGCGTACACGCGAGCCTTGGCTGCTGACCCGGTCTCGGCTTTTGGTGGGATCGTGGCGTTGACGAGCCCGATCGACACCGCCCTGGCGAGCAAGTTGGCGGAGCACTTCCTCGAGGTCGTCTACGCGCCATCCTTCCAACCCAAGGCCCGCGAAGTGCTAGCCAACAAAAAGAACCTCCGATTGCTGGCTGGACCGGTACCCGATTTTGACGAGACCGCTGGGGAGGCGCGACGCGTCGCGGGTGGGCTCCTGTTCCAAGGACCCAATCTGACGTGGTTGCCGGCTGGTGCCGAGGTTGACGGAGAACTACGATGCCCGACCGTCGCTCAACCCACCGTCGCTCAGTGGGAGGACCTCGTCTTCGCGTGGACGGTGTGTCGAGCGGTGGCTTCGAACGCGATCGTGCTCGCCAGGGAGTGCACCACGATCGGCGTCGGCGGCGGTCAGACCAATCGCGTCGGTGCGGTTGAGCTAGCGGTCAAGTACGCGCGTCAACTCGGCCACGAGACCACCGGCGCGGTGCTCGCCTCGGATGGTTTCTTTCCATTCGCAGACAACGTCGAAGTAGCCGCGGGGGCCGGCATCGCGGCGATCATCCAACCCGGTGGCTCGCGACGCGACGATGAAGTCATCCAAGCCGCCGACAAGGCGGGTATCCCCATGGTGCTTACGGGGATGCGACAATTCCGGCATTGACCGCCCAATAGACCGCCCCTAAGTTTACACGCCGATGGTCAAGACCAAGTCCCGCAAGCAAAAAGACAAACCCAAGGCGTCACCCAGGGAGCCGGCCGCCAAGTCGAGCGGGGCTGGGAGCCAAACGCCGACGGTTTCGTTCTCGCGCATCAACGCGATCTACTTGGGCGCCGGTGCCGTGGCGATAGGGCTCGGGTTCTATCTGCTGACGCAGGGCAGCATGACGCTCGCGCCGATCCTGCTGGTCCTCGGCTACTGCGTGCTTCTGCCGATCGGAATCATCAAGAAGTAGTTCCCGCCGAACCTTCAAGCGGGCTCGGTACCGTTTCGGCTCCACGCGCGAAGATCCCCTCCCAATCGACTCGCCCGGTCAACTGCATGAGCACGAAGAGCGTCAGGACCGCCCCGATCGTAACCGTCAAGCCGGTATACCCCTCGAAGAAGAAGGCGTAACTGAAGAGCACTAGGAACACGAACTGAGCGCCACCAGCGTAGAACAGCGCGCGTCTCAACCCGCACACCAGCCGCAGATAGCTCACTACCAGGGTGATCGAAACGACGGACGCCAACACGAACGCAACGTTGATGTCCAAGTGATCGACCAAGTACGCCAAGAGTAAGTGAAACGCGAAGAACGCCGCCGATAGGAAAAAGTAATGCATGGGGTGGAGATTCATGTGCCTGAGTGCGCCCAACATTACGAGGACGGTGACAAAGAACAGTAGCGAAACCGGTGCGAAGAAAGTGATTCGTGCGGTGAGTGGACCGGGGTTCAACCGGTTCGGCAGGTCGACCCCGATGTGTTTGCCACTAACCAGATTGTCAAAACGCCAGGCGAGCTGCCAACCGCCCTCGCGCTGGACCTTGTTGGTCGGTGACAACGTGCCAGGCGGGAAGTCGAAATCGCCGAAGTCGGTGGTCATCGTGAGCTCGAAATCGCGCACCGTCGAGACGCCGCCGCCGGCGAAATGGTAGTTCCAGGTGTCCAAACCGCGAGAGGTGTAACCGATCTCAACATCGGCTTCTGCGCCCGGTTCCAGTTCGGCCAGGAACCAGACGCCTTGGTCGAGCTGGTCGGCGGGCGGCGCCTCCTGTCCGTTAACGCGAAACGAAAAGTCGTCGTAAACCGAATCCGAAGACGGGAAGGCGAACGCGACCTTGACCGGTCCCGTGACGTCCTCAGGCGCCTGGAATCGATAGCTCCCATGAAACTGGACGGTATAGGTATCGTACCACAGCAGACCCTTGCGCCGATGTTCGAGCGCGAGGTCGGCCTTCACGCGACTGCTCGATAGCGGGATCGAGATCGTCTCGCGGATCGTCTTCTCGACCTGGCGCTTGACAACCCGACCCTCCTGGTCGGTCTCGATGACTTCCTCGGTTACCTGACGTGGCAACTGGTGTGAAACGTTGGGGGCGACCTGGCCATGGGCGCCGCCCCAGAGATGTGTCACAGCCTGCGAGAGCGCGTAGTCCGAGCTTCCGGTGCGGTGCACGACCGACGCTCCCAGCGCGAACCAGGCTACAGCGGTGCAACCGAAGATGAACGCGACGGCGAACAATCGGCGAACGGTCAACGGGCGCCTCCTTGAGTTGCGTGGATCGGCCTGGGTGATTGGTCATCTTTGCTTGCGGTCGGCAGTGCGCCAAAGCGACGCTCGCGGGCTCGGAAGTCGCGAACAGCTTCTTCCAGATCGGAGCCTTGGAAGTCCGGCCACAATACGGATGTGAAATGGAGCTCAGCGTAGGCACACTCCCAAAGCAGGAAATCGCTCAACCTCTGTTCACCGCTGGTTCGGATCAGCAGGTCGACGGCAGGCACGCCGGAAATCGAGTTGCTGGCGGCGAGGAGCTCGCGCTCGAAATCGTGCTGCTGCGCATGGCCGGCCGTCGGAAAGCGACGCACCGCCTCCGCGATCGCCCATCGTGAGGAGTAGTCGATCGCCACTCGAAGGAGCAACCGGGAGCCTCTCACGGTGGTTTTCTCGGCCCGCTTGACGGCGCGGAGAAGTCTCGGCTCGAGTCGGTCGCGGCGCCCGATGATGTTGAGCCGCACGCCGCTCGCGTGGGCGCGGTCGATCTCCTCGTCCAGATGACGTTCGAAGAGCTGCATCAGCGCTCGGACCTCTTCTGCCGGTCGGCGCCAGTTGTCGGCCGAGAATGCGTAGAGCGTGAGGACTCCGATCCCGATCTGGGGGGCTGACTCGACAACCCGGCGCACCGTGCGGACCCCGGCCAGATGTCCCGCGGTGCGGGGCAGGCCGCGGCTTGTGGCCCAGCGGCCATTACCATCCATGATGATCGCAACGTGCAGTGCGTCGGCGTTATGCCAAGTACTTGGCGTTACAAAGTCAGTAGACAAAAAAACTACTCCTCTTTCATCGCGTTGATCAGCGTCTCCATATGATCGAGATACCGCTTGAGCGCTCGGCGGCCTTTCGCGGTTAGCTGGTAGACCGTTCGAGGGACACGCGCCTCAAACCGCTTGCGGCACGATACGTAGCCGGCGTCCTCAAGTTTCCGAGCGTGAACGCTCAAGTTGCCGTCGCTCGTCTCCAATAGATCTCGGAGCTCGGTAAAAGACAGCGACTGATTGACGGCTAGCGCGCTCAGAATGCCGAGACGCACCCGTTCGTAGACCAGCCGATCGAACTCGCCGGCGTTGGGGTCGGCGAGGTAGCCCGCGATCCCGCGTAGCGCTTGTTGTTTGCGGTTCTCCTTCTTGCTTGCCACGGCTCGCTTAGCCCCCATAGCGCCTCACGATCAGTGCTCCAAAGAGCAGGTGCAAGCCACCAAAACCGATCGCCAGTAGCGCGTTCGCCCAACTGATAGGGGCTGCCAAAGCGATCACACCCAATACCATGAATCCAGCGCCCATGATCGGCACCGGTCGAACCGAGAACATTCCGCCAGTAATCACGCCAACACCGTACAGGAGCAACCAAACCCCAGGGATCGGCTGCAGGATATCGGCCCGGTACAGTGCCGCCGTCAGTGCGATCGCGGCGATCACCGGTGGCGTAAGTCCGAGCATGAAGCGCCGACCGACACCGCGCGAGAGGCGCTCACCCTGCTGCTTGGCCTTCTTGAGCATGAAGACGCCCCCGACCGTCGCCGCCAGCAGCGCATCCAGGACCCAGAGCGGGAGCCATTGGCTGGCGAGATCGGGGGAAGCGACGAGCACAGCGGTTGCCAAGGCCGAGACCCCCATTACGATCCCACCCCAACCGGGCACGGACGTGAAAGAGCGCGACGACTCCATCGTCTCGCGGATGTATTCGAGGTTGTCGATCGCTCTCGTGTGGAGGGCGACGGGCTTGCTGGGATCAGACCGCAAAGGCTCGGATGCCGACATGGGCAGGAGCCTACCAGATTCCAGCGTTGTTGTCAAGTACTTTGTATTATCAAGTACAGACTTTGGAGTTTGGCGGGGAAGTACATTGGCTCCAGGTTGCGGGGGCGCATAGCTCAGGGGTTCAGAGCACCTGCCTTACAAGCAGGGGGTCCGTGGTTCGAATCCACGTGCGCCCACCAGGTTTCAAAAGGAAACTGGAGACAGACCGCGGCGAATGGTGGTTGTGAGGTTGGCCTACTCCAAGAGACCGCGGGGTCTCAAAATACCATGCAGGACAACCACCAAAATGGCAAGTGCGGTTAGGAATTCAAGTCCTTCCTGACCGTCGCCATCCTCTTCAAGCTTGCCGACTTCATCCCCAGAACTGACTCGCGCTGTTACCGCTCTTGTTCCAGTCGTCTTGAACCGGCGACCCAAACGATGTGCTAAGCACCGCTCACTCCCGCCGCAGACTCTCGAGCCGAATGATCGCCTGCCGCGCTTCTTCCACCATCGGCTGCAACTCGGGATCAGCGTCCTGCCAGTACTCGACGAAGTACTCGTACGACTCAAGCGCTTTATCGTACTCTTCGAGCTGCTCGTAGATCTTGCCCAACTGGCGTTGGCTCAGCGGCTCGCGTGAAGGCATGCCGTAACTATTATAGGATCGATACACCCGCTCCGCGTCCCGGAGGTGACCCAACTCCTGGTAGAGCCGACCCAGCCACAGCGGAACCACAACCCAAGGAAAGCCTACTGCCTCCTCTAGCATGGGGAGCGCCGCCGTCGGCTGACCCTGCCGCCAGAGGGCGTACCCCTCCAGAGCTCGGACTGCCCCCAGATTCTGCCCCGCCGCAGTGGAATCCGCTTCTCCCAATGCACGCTCCGCCCGTCGCTCGAGTTCCGCGATCGCCTTCGCGTGATCGGACCACCGACCGCGATCTACGGCAAACGCGCCCGTGTAGAAAACCACCGAGCTGGTACCGGTGCTGTCGATCAAAGCGGGATCGAGCGCCTGCTCGAGTTTCTCCTCGGGGATCGCCAAACCGGCATCAAATGCACGATAGGCAGCGCTGGCTCGCGCCCCAGGGGTAATCGCGGAATCGTCCAGGTACGGCAGAGCCTCTCGCAATCGACCGTACCAATGGGCATTGGTATCAAACAGTATCCTGGCGGGACCGCCTCTCGAGTTATCATCGCTACGCTCGTACACCAAGCGCGTGACTGGCAGCCAAGCGACGTAACGAGGTTGAGCCAACAAAAACCACGCGCGGTTGACGACCAGCCTGTCCTCCTCCGAGCGCAGTTGGGTCATCGCTTCCCCCTGCGTCACGCTATCGCCGAAGGCGAGGTCGAGCGCTAGTCGCCCCGCGCGAGCCGACCAGTGACCGGGAGTGGCCCGCTCGAGCATCTCGAGTCGCTGAGCAGCACGCACACTGTCACCATCGACATGCCAGGCGAGGCCCACGTAGTGATTCAAGTACTCCGCGTTTCTGGGATCCAACTCGACCGCTCGCTCGAACGTCTGATCAACCTCCGCCGCTGTAGCGAACGTGGCGGGACCGTGATAGAGAATCTCGCCCAGCAGATACCAAGCCTCCGCGTCGTCTGGGTACGTCTCGATGGCTTGGCGCAAGGATTCCACGATATCGGGCACGTCATGCCACACGGCATAAAATGCCAGAACAAGCAGCGCCTGACGCGCTGGCAGTCGATCGGATAGCTGCACCGCTCGCTCAATGTGTTGAACCGCCAACGTCTGGTTTCTGACTTCTGACCACTGGTAGACTTTGGAGAGCTGGTAGTGTGCCAGAGCGAAGGTGGAGTCCGCCTCTACCGCCCGTTTGTACGCCTTCTCTGCCGCGGTCAGCTCGAAGTGTCGGAAGTGGACCTGACCCTCCAGGTAGGCCTGAAGAGCTGCGGAGGACTCGGTTGTGAGGCTTGCTACGTTGATCTCCGGGAGTTCTTCCTCACCCTTCTGGAGAATCACCCTGAGCACATCGACCGCTAGTCGATCGACGAGTGGCAACACATCATCTGGAGATCCCTCGACCTTCGCTTGGCCGAGACGTTCATTCGTATTTGCATCATAGATATCCACCACGATCCGCACGTCCGAGTCGATCGCCACTACCGAACCAACCAGTGCGTACTTCGCGCGACTCCTACGTGCGACCTCTAATGCGATCGTAAGCTCGGGTGTCTCTGTGCCAACTACAGACTCACGCCATCGCGCCATGAGAGTGCCCGCCGGGATCGTCCGCAAGCCTCCGGCTCCGTCCAGACCCGTGGATAGAAGGTCGACCATTCCCTCCCGCAGAACCGCTACCTCCTCGCCTCGCACGCTGAACGGAAGCACCGCGATCGCACGGGTGTCGGCCGAGGCCGAGGCGTGCTCGGGTCCCGGCTCGGTGTCCCTCAACGCCACGTACCACACCGCAAGACCCGTGATCAGAGCAGCGATAGCGAGCGGCAGCGAACGATGACGGTTTGGCCCCGGCAGAGCCCTTACTTTCCCCTCCGCCGTTGGCCCACCCGCCTTGACTCCCTCCGTTGGCTCCTCCCGCAACCGACCGGCGAGTTCGGTTACCGCAACGTCAGGAGCCGCGTCGAACTCTTCCCGCATTCGCACCAAGTGCACGTCGGCCTGGCGCAGCGCCTCCGCTCGGTCCCCCGCCGCGGCCAGTGACTCCATCAGCCGCACCGTGGCACGCCCGCTGTAAGGATCGTGCGCAACCAGATCGCGCCACCACGAAACCGCCTGCAGGTGGTCACCGCGCTGAGTCGCTTGTTCCGCCAGTTCCTCCAGCGCTTGAGCATAGGCCCGGGCGAACCGATCCCGTTCCTCGCGCGCCCACTCTTCAAACCCCAGCGCGTCCTTCAGGAAGAGCCCATCCAGAAACCCGCCTCCATACAACTCCACCGCGCGCTCCAGATCCCCTGACTCGATTGCCGTCTGGAACGCCGCCACGTCGCTGGGATATCGCTCCGGGTCGACGCGGAGACCGTTCCCCACCGCCTCCACCGGGGCGCCCTCCAGTTCGTGATTCAGCGCGTAGACCATATTGCGCATCGAGTGGCGAGCACTCTCGGGCGCGCTCTCGGGCCAGAGCATGGCGATCAGCTTGTCGCGCGAGACGGGGTGACCCCTCGCGACGGCCAGACAGGCCAGGAAGGCGAGGCGACGCGCCTGGACCGCGGGACCTACAACCGAACCCTCCGGGCCCTCGATCGACGCGCCACCCAGGAATTGCAACTCGTACATCACGAAAACCTGTCTAACTGCAAAATCAGGCAGAATGGACATCGACGTGACGCCTAATGGACATGCGCTAGACAGCCGGTGCCTAGGCTCAACATGAAGGCCCCGCTAAGTCCATGCAAGACGGGGCCCGAATTCACCTACAGCGAGGAGGTAGTCGTGCGCACGACCCTACTTATCTCAGCCCTCGTAATTCCGGCATTGCTATTCGCTTGTAGCGAACAGCCTGTCGCGCCGCAGCAGGACGAAGCGGGCACCACGTTGTCTAAAGTGATTTTCGACTCATATGTCGAACCCTTAGGCTTGGCCGGAGTAGTAGACTACGTCGCGTGTGCGAACGACGGGGCGGGCGAGTTCGTGCAGTATACAGACACAGGATTTGCTAACGTCCATTGGTTTTCAAGAACGACGCCTTCGGGCAATGAGATAGTGACTTGCCACATAGACTATCAGACAGAGACTCCCCTCGGTTTCGTGGGATTGTCGTCGGGCGACGAATACAACCTCACAACGGGGGAGGACAACTGTAGGATCATCACCAAGCCGAAAGGCCCCCAGTTTTTCCTGAGCTTTTCGGCGAATGAGAGGTACGTCAACCAAAACGGCGAAAACGCTAACCTCCGGAACACATACCGACTCATGATCGACCCCGGTGGCGACGTGAGGATGGAGCGAACGGTGTTCGAGTATAAGTGCCCCGGAAAGCCGTGAGCGTGCACTAGCTCAGGCTGCGCGAACTCTCATCTCGGAGGGGCGGCTCTTTATGAGCCCCCCCTTTTTGTACCGCCATGTGTGTCTCTGAGGTGTGCTAGTAAGTGTGCTAGTTCAGATACGGCTTTTTGCCGTATCGGGAGGCGGAGCGTTCGGCAAATAGGCGGAAAACTCTGCGGATTTACGGCATAATGACGAAAAAGCGCATTTTGGAGCCTGCCTTACAAGCAGGGGGTCTGTGGTTCGAATCCACGTGCGCCCACCATTCTTACCATACCGATCTTCCCTGATCGGAGTAATTCCCTCGCGCGCCTACGGGCGTTCTTACGCTCGTTCTGTAGTCGATCGCAGACAGACATCTCCGAGTTTTCCCAGCCGGCCGAGTCCCGAGTTTACCGAAGATTTACGTCTGGTTTACCAGCTGTCCCGTACGATCTCCCTGTTGGCACCCGCTTTAGCGGATACAGGAGGTCACTATGCGTAGACAGACCATGGCCATCGCGGTACTCGCGGTATTTCTTGTTCCGATCGCTTGCGGGGGAAGTGGAGGGGGTGGCGCGGGCGCGCCGCCCACCGGCCCGCCACCGCCACCACCGCCTCCGGCGGCGACCGACGGCTCGATCGAGGTCGTCGTGACGTCGACCGGGGTCGAGCTCGACGATGCGTACAGGGTCGATGTGGCCGGCTTCACACTCGACTTAGGTGAAAGCGGGAGCCGTCTGGTCGCCGGCCTCGCGCCCGGCACCTACGATGTCCGACTCACTGATCTAGCGATCAATTGCGAGATCGCCGGGGGCAAACTGCGATCGGTCACCGTTGCTGCCGGCGGCACGGTGCGTGCCGAGTTCGCCTCGACCTGCGGCCCGGGGCTGACGGGGACGATCATCTTCTCGCAGGGCAACAACCCGGGGCAGGTACCGATCCGGATCATGAGCATGACGGCGAACGGGAGCCACCGCCAGCGGATCCACTCCACCGGACACATCGCACTCGATGTGTCCGCCGACGGTCAGGTCATCGTGGCGAAGTGCGGCAGCGAGATATGCATGCTGAACCGGGACGGCACGGGGTTCAGCACGCTCGGCGCCGGCGCCCGGCCCATGGTGTCGCCCGACGGCACGCGGATCCTGTTTCACTGGCTCGGCCTGCAAGACGGCGGCAACTTTGACATCTGGGTCATGGACGCCGACGGCACGAACCGCGTCAACCTGACCGCTGCCAGCACTGCCGACGAGCAGTTTCCGGACTGGTCTCCCGACGGGTCGCAGATCGTTTACAACAGCAACCGCGTCGGGGGCGGCGGGACGGACCTGTTCATCGCCGACGCCGATGGGACCAACGAGCGGCCGCTCACGACGACCGGCCGCGCGGGCTTTCAGGCCAAGTGGTCGCCGGATGGCACGCGCCTCGCGTTCACACTGGCAACCGACAGCGACGACGTGTGGGTCATCAACGCCGACGGCACGGGGTTGACCAACCTGACGCCGAACACGCCGAACTCGTTCGAGGCGGACGCCCAGTGGTCGCCCGACAGCCGGCAGATCGTGTTCATGTCGAGCCGCGACCAGGGGCTTCACAGCGGTTTCCAGGGCGCCGACATCTTCGTGATGGACGCGGACGGCTCGAACCCGCGCAATCTGACCCAGGGGTTCGCCGCGATTTCGCTCGCACCGACGTGGGTGCCCTGAGATACAACCGGCCGGGCGAGCGAACGCCCGGCCCAGCTGATTCACCTGCTTGTCGAACAGGCTGACTCCCGCACCGTGTCGCGCACCCGTTAAGTGACTAGGCGACTCTGACTGTCATCTCCCAGATGATAGTCCGGTGATGCCTCCCACGTAGGCTTGCACCACACGCCAGCCTATCCGTCTCTTGCCCTTGGGGGGTCTAGCTATGCGCTGTTCACTGATCTGTAGCTCGCCGATTTTGCTACTGGTAGCCTGCGGCAGTGGCGACGGTGGCACAACAGGCCCACCGCTCGGGCCGTCCACGGGCTCAATCGAGGTCAGCGTTACGACCACCGGCTCCGACCCCGACCCAGACGGCTACGCCGTCCACCTCGATGGCTCTGCGAGCGCCCTCGTTGGCGCCACGGGCTCCATTATGCTGACCGACGTTTCGGCAGGCAGCCACTCCGTCTCCCTCAACGCGGTAGCCGCTAACTGTTCCGTCACCGGCGATAACCCTTACACCATGAGCGTCACGGCGGGCTCCACCGCTCAGATGTCGTTCACCGTCTCCTGCCTACCGGCAGTAGGCGACCTCGAAGTAACCGCGACGACGAACGGCGATGCGATCGATCCCGATGGCTACACGGTGGTAGTCGATGGGACTATCAGCCAGGCCATTGGAGTAAACGGAACGGCGACCTTTTCCGACACTGCCCTGGGCCAGCACGAGGTCCGTCTGACCGGAGTCGCAGACAACTGCTGGGTGAGCGGTTGGAACCCGCGAACGGTGACTGTCACGTTCGCGCAGGTAACTCGGACCAGTTTCGTTGTCGCCTGCCGCTGGTTCCACGGTCGCATCGCGTACGTGAGCAACCGTGATGGCGGCCAGTACGACGTGTTCGTCATGAACGCCGACGGCTCGAACCCCGTCAACCTGACGAATCACTCGGCGGCGGAGGGTGACCCCGCATGGTCGCCGGACGGCACCCGGATCGCATTTAGTAGCGACCGCGATGGAAACAGCGACATCTTCGTCATGCAGGCGGACGGTTCAAACCCCATCAACCTGACGAATCACCCGGCATGGGACGCTGGACCCGCATGGTCGCCGGACGGCACCCAGATCGCATTTACGAGCGACCGCGACGGCAACGACGAGATCTACGTCATGCAGGCGGACGGCTCGAACCCCATCAACCTTACGAATCACTCGGCATGGGACGCTGGACCCGCATGGTCGCCGGACGGCACCCGGATCGCGTTCGTCACCGGCCGCCACGGCCAGGCCAACGGCGAGATCTACGTCATGCAGGCGGACGGCTCGAACCCCATCAACCTTACGAATACCCCGGAGGGTGAGTGGGATTTCCCCGCGTGGTCGCCCGACGGCACCCAGATCGCATTTACGAGCTGGCGCAGCGGCGAGAACAACGTCGAGATCTACGTCATGCAGGCGGACGGCTCGAACCAGACCAAGCTCACGGATCTCATCGGCTGGCCAGAGCAGCCCACATGGTCGCCGGACGGCAGCCGAATCGCGTTTGCTCTCTGGGGCGCTGGAAATCCGGAGATCTACGTCATGGGGACGGACGGCTCGAACCCCGCCAACGTGACGAATCATCCCGCCGAGGATTGGGACCCTGCTTGGTCGCCGGAGGAATGATGACTCGGATAGAGGAAGACCCGAACTCGCATGCAGCCTGTCAACCCGCGACGCCTTCCTACGACGCCACGAGGGACCCCAAGACCGCCGAGCCGCCGAAGGGTGGAGACCCTATTCCAAGGAGGCACAGTGTGAGGCTTCTCGTTCTGGTTCCTTGTCTACTTCTGGTTCTGGCTTTGGCATGTGACGACTCCTCTCCTATCGGCCCAAGCAGCGAGCTCATTAGCGTGATCCTCGTGAACAAGTGTTTCGTGGTGATAGTTGGAGAGCCGTGCACGGCCACGGCTAGGGCGTTCGGCCCGGATGGGGAGTTGTCCAACCCGGCTCTCTTTTGGCAACCGAGGCCACCGTGATCGGGAGTAGACCGGGCTCGGCAACGATGAGCGTTGGCAACCGCAGCGGGAGCGTATCGGCGGAAACCCAGGTCTCCGTCATCCCGCGGCGAGAGTGACGAGCTGACGGTTTTACAGTGCAGCGTTCTCCAACACGCGTTGGATGGCTCGCCACCCTCGGGATCTAGACGTACCCCCTCTCTTCCAGGAATGAAGATCGAACCGCTTTGACACATCTCCTCGAGCGGTTCATACTCAACAGTTACTAATAATTGTAAGAGCTCTCAGGAGACGGAGGGGATCGAGTAGTTGTCCCCCGTGATTGGCATCCGCCTTCCAAGTGTCCGTCCGGGTGTCCGACAACCTGGACGGGCCCGCCAGCGAGCACCTCGAAGTCGATCCCTCTGGACCGCACGCCCGCTCTTACTAGCTCGCATCGCAAACCTGACGGTCCTGCTGCTGGGGGTCGTGGTGGCGGCCGTCGGCGAGCCGCCCAAGGACCGGCCGAACCGTGGCCGGGAGCTGACCGGGGCGGTGACACCGGCCCGGGTCGTGATGGATCGCAACCGCATGATCCTCATCTTGACCGATATTGGCGACATCTCGTCGGGCTCGGCGGCCAGCGGTGGCGGTTTCTGGAGGAGCCCAACCGACCAGTACATCTTCACAGCCGGTCCCGCCGTGGGAGCGATCATCCCGGACGGGCAGATCGTGTTCTATAGTGGCGGCCCGTTCGCCAATACGGGCAGCGGGGGGCCGGTCTTTAGCGGGCAGGGGTTAGACGACTTCTTCGTCAGCACCGACCCCGCGGACGAAGGAGCCTTCCCGGACGTCTGTACGGTCGACGATTTCCGGATCGCGAATTTCCCTAGTCTTGTGTCGTTCAGGGGCGAGCCGTTCCCCGGCTTTGCCGACATCACGGTCTGCACTGCGTCGAATGACATCACGATCGGAACCTGCAGGGTGTGCGGCGGTTTGCGCGTCGGGCTCGAGATCGTCGAGGTGGCGTTTCAGTTCAGCGTCCCGGTGGTGCAGGACTTCACGTTCTTCATCTTCCGGGTGTTCAACCGGACCGAGTTCATCAACGCCGGGAACTCGCCACTCCAACCGCCCGGTCCCTACGACCTGACGGACACGGTGGTGGCGTACGCGATCGATCCCGACGTCGGCAGTGCCGGCGATGACCAGATGGCGTTCTTCCCGGACGCCCAAACGATGGTGTGGTGGGACTCGGACTTCGTCGAGCCAGAGTTCCAGAACCCGCCGGGCATCGGCGGGGTGACGTACCTAAAGACGCCGGTCGACCCGGCTACCGGCGAAGAGGTCGGGCTGGCGGAGTTCACAGTGTTCACCAACGGGAACCCGCGCCCCGACCCGCCGGACAATGAAACGTGGTACGCGCTGATGATCGGCGACCCGGCGGAGGTCGTGCTGGAAGTTGGTCCGCAGGACATCCGCGGCATGGCGTCGTCGCGGCCGTTCCCGCTGCCGGCGGGAGAGTTCGTGGAGATCTACGCCGCGATCTTCTTCGCCGACATCTCGGGTTCGCCGCCCGCGCAGCTGCTGGCCGAGGGGTATAAGAACCTGGCCACGGGCGAGCTGATCCCGGACGCCAACGACGATCCGATCTTCGACAACTTCCGGAACGTCCAGAGGACGGCGCAGGCGGCTGCTGACGCTGGGTTTGTGGTGCCCATCGCGAGGTCCAGGCCGGGAACGGAGCTCATCCCGGGTGACGGTCAGGTGACGATCCTGTGGGACGACACACCGGTCTCAGAAGTGAACCCGTTTGCGAAGATCGCGCTGGACCCGTTCGCACGGAGCGCCGACGGTTTGCCGGATCCCGAGGCGCCAGGGCTGGGGATCTTCGTGCCTGCCGAAGTCGCAGGAGAACCAACCGTGATCTTCGATCCGTTGCGCGACATCGGCGGTTTGAGTGGTTTCGTGACCGCGGCGGAGGCGGGGTTCGTGGGCACCGAGGTGACCAACAGTGCGTTCAACCTCGGCTTCGTGATCCAGGACTTCCAGGGGTTCAACGTCTACCGGTCGTTCACCGGCCTCGCGGACGATGCGGAACTGATCGCCCAGTTCGACATTCCGGACTTCATAGTGGGACGCCTGTTCTGTAACGTGGCTGAGGTCGCGTTCGATCCGGAAGGCGATTTCGCGGGGGCCGTGTGTACCGAGCCGGTAACCCTGAACATAGGCGCTGACACGGGTCTCAGTTTCGCTGTCATCGACCGCGGGGGCTCGTTCCCCGACCCGTCGACCGGCCCGGGACTCATCAACGGTATTCCGATCTCCTACGTGGTGACGGCCTTCGCGGTGAACACTGGCCAGTCGCCGATCACGCGGCAGGACGCATTCGACTTCTTGAATGGGGGCGCCACGCCGGCCGCACCGCTTGTACTCGAGTCCGGCCTGTCCCCGCTGCTGTCCGCGACCCCCAGGTCGAACGCGAGTTCATTCGTAAACGCGGTCGTGGGCAGCTTCAGCTTGCTGGATGGATCGGGGACCGCATTGCCGCTCCCCTCGGGTCCGATACCGGTGGACGCCGGTGGTGCTTTATCGGGTCCAATCCCACCGGCACAGGACTTTGACGTGCGCGTGGGGATCATCCAGCCGGAAGCGATCCCGGCGAATTTCGAGGCTCAAATTCACATCGACGATACTCCGTACGCTGCGGCTTTCAACGACGGCTTCTGTGGCGGAGCGGTGAATGCGCCTGGCTGTGGAGACATGCCCCTCGGGACTTTCGAGGAACTCCCGGTCGGCGATGGCCGCGGGGTCGGCGTAGATCTTTCGGTGACAGACGGCAACGGCAACGTCTTGCAGACGCCGCTCGGCCCGGCCGTGAACTTCAGGGCGGCCTTCGGTGCGCTCTCCTTTGACTCAGACAACGGGCCCATTGATGGCCCGATCATGGAGATCCTGGCGCCGGAGGATCCGTCGCTGGGTGTCGCATTCACCCTTCAGTTCGTCCTGGGTGGTGCCGCAGCGCGCTCCAACAACTGCGGGCTGAGGAACGTGTGTGAGCTGTTGACAGCCGATGGCAGCGGCCTGCCGGCCTCGGTCAACGCGTTCAACTTCTCGCGACTCGCCTATGGTATGTCGGTCATAACCGACGTTGAGGTTACGTGGAGCAACCAGGGCGGTGTCCTTGGTTTCAACTCGGTGCGGGACATCTCGAACAACGTGGAATGGGCGTTCAGCCCGAACCCGATCACAAAGCGCTGGGGGTTCGCGCGCCCGACCAGTTTGCGCGCCGCCGAGGACGCCGTGGCGACCGCGGCCGACACGCCGCGCACGACTGACGGGAAAGTGCTGTTCCCCGAGCCCTACTGCTCCGAGATCCGGGGCCCTGCCGCTCTGCGGTGCGATGTCTTGGGGGTCGATGGGATGTTCACGCAGGGTGCCCCCATCTGGGAGGACCTGCCGTTCGACCCCGAGATCTTCGACAAGCTGGCTCCTGCAACTGCACTTTACTTGACCGATCCGGAGTTGATGCAGCCCGGTGCGTTGCAAGAGACAGCGGCGTTGTACACCCGGGACGGCTTACAGGGGACCCGCCTTGCGATCGCGGGGCACTGGCTGACGGTCGAATTCAACCAGCTGCCGGCCGACGGCGAGACGTGGCTACTGCGTTTCCCGTCTGGTGGCGGGACCCTCGACGGTGTCAATCCCAATTCGGTTCGCCCCCCGACGCCGGGGACGACGATTAGCGTTCCGCTGACCGGTGGTTCGAGCGAGTTGGCGAACGCCGATCTATCGCAGGTCCTGGTGGTCCCGAACCCGTTCATTGCGGCGGACGAGATCCAGCGCGGTTTCGGGTTACAGCAGATCTTGTTCACCAATCTGCCGCCGCAGGCAACGATCCGGATCTACACGATCAGCGGCAACCTTCTGCGTGTGATCGAGCATCTGGACGAAAGCGGCACCGAGGCATGGGATGTTCGAACGCGATTCGACCTCATCGTGGCGAGCGGGAACTACTACTTCCACGTGACGACGCCGGACGGTCGGACCAGCCTGGGACGTTTTGCGGTTATCAATTAGACACGGCCCTTTGACTTTAGAGGTCGTCTGGACATGAAGCCCCTGCTCTTACTGGCTCGCATCGCAAGCCTGATGGTCCTGTTGCTAGGCGCCGTAAATCTGCTCGCGCCTGGTGCCGCATCGGCGCAGGTCACCGGCAAGGTGATCGGCACGGTGACCGACGCGGAGACAGGGGTGGGCCTCGCTGGAGCGCAGATCGGTGTCGTGGGAGCCGGTCTTGGCAACGTCACCAACGAGGACGGCTACTACTTCATAACCAATGTCCCGGTCGGCCTCAAGACGATCCGTTCTGATTATCTCGGCTACGTGTCCCACTCGTATGAACAACGCGTTCTGGCCGGCCAGACGGTGGTAGTCGACTTCGCGCTGGAGGCGGCCGTGGTACCCGTCGACCCGCTCGTGGCGGTGATCGAGCTCGAACCACTGTTCATTCGGGACAACATGGCATCAAAGACCCGTTTTACGACGGACCGAGCGCGGCGTCTTCCCGTTGATAACATCGAAGAAGTGGTTGTTCTTGCGAGTGGAATCTATGAGGACGAGGGGGATTTCATTATCCGCGGCGGCCGCGCCTCGGAGTCGGCGACATATGTCGACGGTGTATTTGTATCGAGCTTTGATATCCAGCGGACGAGAACCGAAGTCGGAGTCTTCGCTGTCGAGGAAGTAGATGTCATCACCGGAGGGTTCAACGCGGAGTTCGGCCACGCTCAGTCAGGCATCATCAACATCGTCACGCGTGAGGGAGGGAATGAGTTTCACGGAGCCATTCGCTTCAAGACCGATGGCCGTTTCGGGACCGACGGGTACGATGCGGAAGACCGTGCCGCCGGAAAACAGGAAAAGTGCTGTGGGTTCAACCAACTCCAGGCTTCGTTGGGGGGGCCGATCGTGCCCGGGAAGTTGACTTTTTTCGGCTCGTTCGAAGCGACTGGCGCTGCCGACATAGACCCACGTGCCGCCGGCTTCAATCAAGCGGTGGGCAAACCAAATTCGAGTGGATCAACAAAGACGATTCTTCCCGGCAATCGGGGCGACCAGACACGCGTGCAGGCCAAGCTCGCCGCTTTCCCCACGGCCGGATCGAAACTGACTACGACGTACTTATTCTCGCGCGACCAGTTGGAGAACCATGAGCGCAGCATTGGTAATAGTCAATTCCTCACCAGCAATGCGGAACGTACAAAAACTCACGACGTGATTCTGAACCTCGACCGACGGATCTTTCAGACTGCTGAGCGAAGCGTTCATCTCCAAGTGCGTGGGAACTATCATTCGACGACCACCCACGTGGGAACGCCAAAATCGCCCGAGATGGCGGCAATTCTGCGTGAAGCGCTGGGTGATGCGTGCGATGTCGAATGCGATGTTGATGAGTCGACGTTTGAGGACGATTTCCTCAACTACCGGTTCGGCGACATCGAATTTTTCTTCGAAGATTCTACGTTTACCACGATTGGGAGTCTCCCGGCCAGGAATCGGAACGTTCCGGACCCAGTGTTTGGCTGGCCACAGATCTGGGTCGCAGATGGCTTCGAAGATCGCTTCTCGCACAACAACGAGCGACGCTACGGGCTTCGCGTCGATCTCGATAGCCAGCTGAATCGAGTGCATCGTATCAAGCTTGGTGTCGAGTGGAATTGGATCAATCTTTCTACTGAGAGCGGGAGCTTTCCGGGTTTTAGTGGAGCGGAAAAGTACGATGTTGATCCGCGGCTTGGAGCGTTATTCGTTCAGCACCGACTTGACTACGGGGATCTCGTGCTGGATTTGGGGCTCCGTTGGGACCACTGGGATCCCAACACACGCGTTCCGCTACTTCCCGGGGAGGTTAACTGCTCTATTACTCCGTTTCCGCGGCTCGGTTGTGACGACGACGCGGTTGTGGTGGACGCACCAACTCGCGACGAACTCGCGCCTCGATTGGGGGTCGCCCTCCCGATCACCGACAAAACCCAAATCCGCCTGTCCTACGGGAAATTTCACCAGCTACCCGAGTTGAGGCACTACTTCCGCAACTTCACCTCGGATGCTGAGCTGGCCTTTGTGAACTTTTTTGGCAATCCCAATCTGGATTACGTGGAAACCACCGCCCTAGAGGTCGGTATGGTCCAGGTCCTGTCGTCGGATCTCGTGCTGGATGTGGTCGGCTACAACCGCGACCGACGGGGCGCGATCCGCTTTGATTTCTTCCAGCCGCAGACCATCGATCCTTCAGTCTTGGAGGTCGGGCTGCCGGTAAATGCCGACAACGGCAACATCAAAGGCCTTGATATCACACTGAGCAAGCGGTACTCGAATTACTTCTCGGCCGATATCGCGTGGTCTCTCCAGTGGGCCCGTGGGACGACGTCCTCTCCTACCGAGTTTATCGACGGCTTTGGACTCCTCTTCGATCCTCGGTTCCCGGGCATTCGCCTCGTGCCGCCAACCGGGCTATTCCCCGAATCCTTCGATCGGACGCACGTGATCAATGCCCAATTCAACCTGCGGTTTCCCGGTGATTTCCGCGCCGGGACGACCGTCGGCACAATTCTTCGAAGCTTTGGTTTGTACTTCGTCTACAACGCGCTATCGGGCACACCATTTACGCGTACTTCGGTCGCATCACGCGGGTTCCCAATAGAGGATTTCAACGCCAGCCGCAAGCCCTGGACCCATTTTGGCGACCTGCGCGTGACCAAGGGGTTCGACGTAAGCGAAGCACTCACTTTGGATCTATTTATTGATGCCCGCAACGTTTTCGATAACAAGAACGCTCTGCAGGTGAACCCCGCTTCGAGTAGCCCAGATCAGAGCGGCTTTGAGAGGCAGAACTCCGAAACGCCATTCATCGCACCCGCGTTCAAGGTGGAGGGGGCGACGGAAGGGTTCCCGTTGCCGTTGGATCAGATCCTACCGGAGTTCCGCGACGCATTCGGGAGGCAAGACCTAGACGGTGACGGTGTGATCGCTCTGGAAGAGGCGCAAGAGACCCTGTTCCTTGCGAACGTAGCAGGCGGCGGAGCCTCGGTTTTCAACTACCGTGAGCCGCGCCAGGTCCGGTTCGGGGCGGAGATCCGGTTCTAGGCGAAAAAGGTGTTGATTCCCGCGGAACAGCGAGTTGACCGCGCATGACTAGGATCGGTCCAGACACGAATCTGGAGTGCTGGGCGAATGAGAATACTGTGGTCGAAGACAGAACCCGACGACTGGGTGGGGAGTTGCGGCGACCACACGGTTGAGATTCAATACTACGTGGATCCTGTGGATGAGCCATGGGTGTGGACCGTGACCTACCAAGGCGAGAAGACCCCCACGGTCGTCGCCGCGGGGTACGAAGACACTCTCAAAGCCGCCAAGAACGAGGTGGCGCGCGCGATCGAACGGAATTTGCCCGAACGCGGTAGCGCCCGGTGCTGAGGCTGTGTTCTCGCTAAGACTTCTTGGCACACCCTCCGTCGAGGGTGAGCAAGGCCCGATCACGGGTCGGCCCGTACAGCGCCATCGACTGGCCCTCCTGGCACTGCTGGCGACGGCGCCGTCCCAGGCGCTCAGCCGCGACAAGCTCATCTCCTACCTCTGGGCCGAAAGCGACACCGCTCGGGCACGACACCTGCTGAGCGTATCTGTCCATGTACTTCGGAGAGCCCTGGGTGAGAAAGCGCTGCTTACCGAGGGGGACGACCTACGGCTCAACACGGACGTGATTCAACCCGATGTGGTCGAGTTTGAGTTGGCCCTCGCACGCGACGATCCGAAACAAGCGGTGGGTCTGTACGTGGGTCCGTTCCTGGATGGTTTCTATCTGGGTGGCGCACCCGAGTTCGAGCAGTGGGTAGACGATGAGAGAGCCCGACGTGCCCAGCGCTACGAGCAGGCACTGGAGGAGCTAGGGCAGGCCGCCGAAGATGGGGGCGATTTCGTGGCGGCGGCGAGGTGGTGGCGCCAGCTAGCGAAGGAACAACCCTACAGCGCACGCATCGCCGTGCGGGTTATAAAGGGGCTGGCGGCGTCGGGGGATCGCGGCGAAGCGGTGCTGTACGCGCGTCAGTACGAGGCATTGCTTGCAGAGGAGCTCGAGATCCCCCCCGACGCGGACGTGACCGAATTGGTCGAGCGCCTGCAGACCGAACCCACCACTAAGAGCACGCTGTTGGAACCGATGGAGCCTCGCGTCGAACCCCACGCTGCGGCGAGGGAAGAGACATTCGATCGGATCGCGAAGTCCATACCGTCCGCAACCGCTATTGGTGGAGTACCACGGTTTCGCCAGTGGAGCACTGCGGCGGTGTCGATGGCTCTTCTGCTCACTCTCGGAAGCCACTCAGGTTCGGACCCCGGAATCATCCAGGAGCGCGTGCTCGTCGTCGCGTTTGAGAACCAGACTGGCGATGCTTCGCTCGACCCGATCGGGCGCATGGCGAGCGACTGGATCGTCCAGAGCCTGAGCAAGACCGGTCTGATTCACGTGGTCTCGCCCATGACGGCGCTGAGAGCGGCCCAATACCTCGGCGAGCCGGATACGCTCTCTGCCCAGCAACTCTTGGGTGCACTGGCGCTCGAGACCGAGGCCGACATCGTCGTGTCGGGTTCTTACTACCGACGCGGGGACGAGGTCACCTTTTTGGCCGAGATCAGTGATCCGGCCAGCGGTGAGGTTTTGCGCACAGTCGAGGGAGTGAGCGCGCCTACGGAGGCGCCGCTCGATGGTGTGGAAGTTTTGCGGCAACGGGTGGGTGGTGCGCTCGCCACGGTGGTAGACCGACGGCTCGCCGCATGGGCTCACGGCGCCAGTCAACCCCCCAACCTGACGGCGTACAGCCGGTTCGCGGATGGAATGGACAATTTCCTCCGCATGAAGTTTGGGGACGCGGCCGCGGACTTCGAGCATGCGGCGGCACTGGACTCGACCTTCACCACGCCTCTCCTGTGGGTGCTCTTCGCCGATCAGTGGGGAGACGTTGGGGGCGCGCAAACCGACTCCATAGTCCGCCTGCTCGAGCAGGCCGGCGATCGGTTGGCTCCGTGGGATCGTGCCATGCTCGAGTACCTTGTATCGCGGAGAGGCAATGATCACGTAGGCGCGTACCACGCTATGCGACGGGTGGTGGAGATCGCTCCCAACTCCGAGTGGCGGTTCATGCTGGGCTCGGCGGCGCTCGACATCAACCGGCCGCAGGAGACGGTGGATCAGCTATCCCAGATCGACCCGACTCAGGGGTGGGTCGGCGAGTGGCATCCCTACTGGCGCGTTCTCACCGCGGCGCATCATTTCCTCGGTAACTACGGAGAGCAGCTGGCGGCCGCCCGGCGCGCGGCCCAGCTATGGCCGGAGAACCACGTGATCGTTTGGGAGGAGGCCGCGGCCCTCGTCGCACTGGGGCGCGTCGAAGACGCGTTTCGGGTGATCGAAGAGGTTCCCACCTCGTCGATGGAGAAATTAAACCCGGCCACGGCTTACGCGGCACTCGGCAAAACGCTGCGGGTTCACGGATACCCGGTGGCAGCACGGCGGGCGTTCGACCGTGGTTTTGCGCTCTACGAAGAGCGGCCCTCGCTCAAAGATGAGTACGATTGGGTGTACGCCGTCTTTCTCTATGAAGCGGGCCGGTGGGACGAGGCTCAGGCCGCGTTCGAGAAGCTAGAGCCGGGACAAAAAGCGGTAGAGAAATACGGGTTCGACCTATGGATCGAAGGGTACCTCTCGGTTCTGGCCGCGAGGCGCGGCGACCGGAATGAGGTCTTACGCTACACCCGGCGGTTCGAGGCGCTCGAGAAGGGTTACGGCTTCGGGCGACGTTGGCGGGCGCGGATCGCAGCTATCCTGGGGGATCGGGACGAGGCCGTGCGCCTCCTGCGAGAAGGGTTCAAGGGGGGGCGCCCCTGGGCCGAGGCGCTACAGGAGTTCCACATGGATATCGATTACGAGTCGCTCCAGACGTACCCCCCCTTCCAGGAGCTCGTCCGGCCCAAGGGCTAGGAACCTCGGTCTCAGAACTGCGGGGCCAGGATGTGCATCTCCCTGTTGAAGAGCGCTACAACGAGGCCCGCATCGGTCAGGCCGACGTCTGTCGAAACGAACGTGAGTCTGGGGTCGTAGAACGCGATCATGCGCGGCTGGAGTGGATCCGATAGATCGATGACTTCCACGCCGTTGCTAGCCGAGGTGACGTACGCCTCGTTGCCGCGCATGACCACGTCAACGAGCGACGGACCCGGGAACGATCGGTGGGTAGCGGCGATCCGCATGTCCATCGGATTCGCGACATCCCAGACCAAGACGGTGTTTCCTGACGGCGTGAGGACGAACCGTCCGTCCCCGGTTGGCCAGGCGCTCACGAAAAACCCCTGGACATCGACCGCTCCCAGCACAATCGGAGCCGCCGGGTTGGACACGTCTGCTACCAAGAGGTTCGTTGGGACGAGGTTCTCGCCGAGAAAGACACCATAGAGGCGGACACCGACGACGCTCAAATTGAAGGCCCGCCCGCCCAACGGCGACCGGATCTCGGCCACCTCCTTGGGATCACGCGGGTCGCTGACGTCGAACACGTGAATGGCGCCTTCGGTGTTCGACTCCGTATTAGCGGCGTACAAGAAGCCGTCGCGAACGAACACGTTGAAGACTTCAGTGATCGACTCGATGTCGGCCAACACCTCGGGGTTCGCTGGGTCGGTGACGTCGAGGATCCGAACGCCCACGGTGTTCACAAATCCGGCCGATCCACTACTCCTGCCGGCGACGTAAATGACCGTACCGGATGCTGCCACGCTAACCGGGCGCACGTCGTCGGCCTCGTAGAACGCCAGTGCTTGCGGAGCCGTAGGGTTCGCAATGTCGAAGATGTGCAGCCCCTGCTGGGTGCTACCAATTGACATTGGACCGGCGACAAAGACGAGATCGCCCTCGACCCACAGGTCCCCGCCTCCTGGGGCCGCGCTCCCCAGGAGCTGGAGGTTCCAACTGCTCCGCTCCTGGACGGTAAACTGCACGGTGTCCTGCGGTACCCCGTTCGCCAATACAACGACCTGGTGACTGACGGGCGACAAGTTCTGCACCGCGAGCGGCGCTCCCTTGCCCAGCTGACCATCTCGATCCGATTGCCACTCGATTTGCGCAGTCGGAGAGGCGGGCGGAGCCTTCAACGCGAAGGTGATGACCTCACCCCGCAGGAACACGGCGTCTTGCACCGGCGACTCGATCTCGACGCTCGCGGGAGTCGGCGCAGGGGGAGGAGGCGGAGGCGCAGGCGCAGGTGGAGTGGGAGGCGCGGTCGGTGCTTCGACGCGACCTCCTCCGCTCCCACCGCACGCCATTGCCAGCAGAACCAGCACTGGGAGCGCGCTTCCGTGCGCTCCCAGCTTCCTGACAAAACCGCGACCAGCGTGTAGACCCGCTCGCACGTGTCGCACACCAAGTCGCATCAGATCGTCACCAGCGACATGCTGAACGGACCAGCGGTACCGACCTCCACCAGCTTCTTCTTCTTCCCTTTCAACCCATTGCTCTGGCAGTGTATTCCACTGGCGCCCGTGATCGTCCAGGAATCACCACCGAGCGAACGGGTCGTGACCACCGGGCTCATATTCAGCGATCCGTCGCAGTTCTTGCCGTAGCGCACGATGCCGTCCTCGTCCAGCTCTGCCTCGAGGACTGCGGACCCGGTGCTGCCGTTCGTCATCCCGATTAGGCCGCAGGCGTTGTCGCCGCCCGGGTTGACGTGGTTGTTCGTGAAGATCCGACGGGTGGCCTCGAAGGCGCCCTCGGTGGTCGTCACGTTCACCCACCGACTGTCGTCACGATTTGCCGCGGGCCACAGTATGAGGTTGCCGTTACCCGAGATTCCGGCGCGAATCAAGCCATCGACATAAGGACCCTGACCGTCACTCTGGAGGGCATCACCCGGGTCGTCGCGGAAAGTGATTCCCACATCGGGCGTGCCCCCGCACTGGTTGAGAGGCTTGCCACCCTTCTTGAAGACGACGGTGGCCGGATCCTGCCGATCCAGATCTGTGGGGCCGGTTTCGTTGCACCCCATGAACGCAAGGCCGACGAACGCGACCAGCGCCGCGGTCGGTAGTGCTCCCCAGCTGAGAGCTTGTTCTGTGTGCGTCCTCATTCTTTTCTCCTCGCTGATGCATAACCACCAAGTGTTTTGCCGATGGCAGGCATCGCATTGGCTTGGCTGGCGCCGATCGCTTTTCTCAGAGATCGGATCGTGTGCGTCTGAGGGTAACGCGGCGGGATCAACCCATCGTTCTGGAGGAGTCAACACCCATCAACTGTGAGGTTTTGTCAGTTTAGATGGAGATTCCTGCCCATCGGATCAACCTCGAGAGGCGCTGGAAAGCCTGGTCGGTTATAGCCCGAAGGCCTGCGCGGCTCGCGCGTAGGGATAACGACGCGGCGGCGCCCCCCGAAAGAGCGCCGCCGAACGCAGATTGAGTGCCGACCGGCGTGGGGAGACTAGGGCTCAGGCGTTCCCTCTCGAACGATGACAGTAACTTGGTTCAGGTTGTCACAGTCGTAGACGGCGCCGGGATCCGAGCGCCACCACACGCGAACCCCACCGCCCGTGAACTTGAACACCCGCTCCCGTCGCCCGTCCGCGAGTGTCACGTCGCTCAGCTGTTTCACCGTGGGGTCTCCGAAGCCGGTTCCCTTCACGGTGACGCGAATCTCGCCGCTAAGACCAGTCCCGTTGCCCAACAGATCCGTGACGGGATAGAAGGTCCCGACGGCATGGTCCCTGTGCGTCAACGGCCCCTTGTTGAGACCCTTTGTGATGATCGTGGTATTGAAGCCGTGAGGCGGGTCCACGGTCCCGGCCCTGACGAGCGCGGCTGAGAGTACCGCGACGATGGCTGGGTCTGTGTCGGCCGGGTTGACCGTGCACGTCCCGCCTTGGCTGGCGGCGAAGTTGATGTCGACCGGTTGCGCGTTTGAATTAGCGTAATGCCTAAGCAGAACGAGTCGCCGGCCGTTGCTCGTTGCGTCACGGTTCGTCTCCTTCTCGGCGACCACGAGCGCACCGCTGGCCTCTATGGTCACCGGCTCATCTGAGTCCTGTCCGCCACCGCCAGTGCATTGCGGATGATCGGGGTTCTTTTCGCAATTAGCGGCCAGTTCTAAGCCCGACAATTCCAGCTCGGTCGGGCTCTCGTTGCACCCGATGGCAAACACGACCGCGAGAACCGCCATGATGCCTGCATACTGTTTCACGGTTGACCTTCCTTTGCTGATTAGGGCATTCGCTTGCATTGCTTTTTGATGAGGAGTACTCTACGGATCGCTGGTAAACCCCGCGTAAACTGCGGGTAAACTCGCGAGGAGAATCATGTTTACCATTCGCCTCCTTGGTGGTGCTTCGCTGGAGGGGCCCGACGGGCCTCTTAGCGGACGCGTCACGCAGCGCCCCGCGCTCGCCCTTCTGGCTCTTCTCGTCACTGTTCCGGATCGCGGATTGAGCCGCGACAAGCTCCAAGCCTTCCTGTGGCCCGAAAGCGACACCGAACAGGCCCGCAACTCACTCAAAGTCGTGGTCTACGAGATCCGGAAAGCTCTCGGGACCGAGACGATCGAGGCGACAGACGGCCAGCTACGGATCAATTCGGAGATGATCGAGACCGACGTCGGTCGGTTCGAGGGTGCCATACGCGACAAGGCGTGGGAGGACGCAGTTGCGGAATACAGCGGACCGTTCCTCGACGGCTTCCACTTGCCGAATAGTTTGGAGTTCGAGGAGTGGAGCCGAACGGAGCGGACGCGGCTCGCCGATCGTTACCGACAAGTTTCGGAGGTTCTGGCGGTTGAGGGCGAATCGAATGGAGAGTTCGGTCCGGCACTCGAGTGGTGGAGGAGACTACTCGCCGAGGACCCGTCGAACGCCCGGGTGACGATCCGGCTCATGGAGGTCCTAGAGGCCGTCGGCGAGCGGGGTCAAGCGCTCGAGCTGGCTGAGGCTCACGCTCAACTCCTCGCCGGGGAGTACGGTGCCGAACCCGACCCCGAGGTGTCGACACTGGCCGAGAGGATTCGCGAAGCGCCGAACGGGGTCCCGCACGTCACCACACTGATGCTACAGGAACGGAGTCGGGAGACTCGCACCGCCCTCGTTGACGATCGCCCGGCCAAGGGGCGGATCACTTCGCTTGCCAAAACCATTGGCGTGCCGGCAATCGCCGCGGCGGTCATCCTATTAATTGTCATGGGCCGCCCCGGTGAGAGCATCGCGCCCGACACACAGCGGGTTGTGACCGCACCTCTGGAAAACCGCACCGGCGACCCGGCTCTGGATGACCTCGGTGTCATCGCCGCGGACTGGGTGACCCAGGGGCTTGCCCAAACGGGACTGGTTCAGGTGGTGCCAACGGCGACGGTCCTGGGTGCCGCACGTTTACATGCTGAGCGCAGCGACAAGACAGCTCTTACCGACCTCGCTCGAAACCTGGCGGCCGAGACGGAGACAGGACTTCTCGTTTCCGGCTTCTACTTCCTCCAGGGTGATTCGATCGGCTTCGACGTGCAGATCACGAATCCCAAGACCGGGGTTCTCTTGCGCGGGATCGACGGTGTCTTTGGCTCTGCGGAGGCGCCTCTCGGAGGGGTCGAGGTTCTACGTCAGCGAACGATCGGTGCCCTCGCCACTCTCGTCGATCCACGGCTGGGCACTTGGGCGGCAACGGTCAGCCAGCCACCGAGCTTGGCGAGCTACCAGCAATTCACGGAGGGCATGGATCGGTTTCTCGACTACGATTTCGAGTCGGCCGCAGAGCACTTTCGCGCGTCTGCCGGTGTCGACACCACGTTTACGGCCGCGCTGATCTGGGCGATCCGGTCGTATAGCAACCTCCAGCGCGATGACCTAGCCGATTCCTTGATCGTCGTCCTCGAGAATCGCCGAGAGCGGCTCGCTCCGTGGGATCGTTTGGTAGTCGAGCGCCTTTCGCTCTCTCGGCGCGGCGATCGGCAGGGTGCTTACGACATCATGCGTCGGGTCGCGGGGATCACCCCGAGCCCAGAGCGATATTACTCCCTGGCAGGGTACGCCAACTCTCTGAATCGGCCAGGCGAGGCGCTCGGGTATATGCGAAACGTTGATCCTGACTGGGGTTGGATCCGGAACTGGGAATCGTTTTGGAATTTCTATGCCACGATCTATCACCGGCTCGAGGAGTACGATGGGGAACAGAGGGCCCTCGAGGAATGGCGCACACGCTATCCGAGTCCGCGTCGGGGCGGGGGCTATTATGTGGCTGAACTCCGCGTGCTCGCTGCGACGGGTCGAACAGAAGAGCTCGAGCGTCGGATCAACGAGCTATCAGCAACTCTCGGAGAGTACGCGACCGACGCACTGGTGGAGGAGCTCCGCGCCCATGGGTATCAGGAACTCGCCGATCCGCTACTTGAGCAATGGATCCGTCGGGCGAGAAGTGGTCTGGCGGACGCGCCGAACGACATGTGGCACCGCTTTATGCTCGCCCAACGACTCTATCAGGCCGGCAGGTTGCAAGAATCGCGCGTCGAATTCGAAAGACTTGTAGAGGCAGTGGACCCCTCGCGTCAGCCGTTCTGGGAACTCGGTTACCTGGGCCGGATCGCTGCGCGATCGGGTGATCGGGAGACAGCCGAGCGGTATTCGGAGCGTCTTCGCGACATCCAGGGTGCACCCTTGCCTGCTCGCAGAGCCGCGCTCCCGTTTGTCCAACGGGCTCTAATCGCAGCTCTCCTCGGCGATCGCCAGGAGGCAGCGGAACTCATGAAGGTTGCGATCGTCAACAAACAGATGTCCCTAGGAGATCCTCACCCTCTGTACTGGGATGGCGACTTCGAATCCCTGAAGGGGTACCCACCGTTCGAGGAACTCGTCCGCCCGCGCTGACGATAGCCTGGTCAGCGCGGGCATCTCAACTCGCGTGCAGGGATCCCGTAGCTCTCTACGGGGCCGGTGTCTTGATCACCACGAGTTGGCAGGCCAACCATTCAACACCCCGTGCCGTGAGAATCAGAGGGTCAGCTATCCCTCACCGCAATCGTGACGTCATCACCCGCTGGGAACCGGCAGTAGAGGTCGAAACGGTCACCGTTAAGGAGTGTCAAAGCGACCTGCACCACACCAGTGCCTCCCACGAACCGGTAGATGCACGTTTCCCCTGGGGCGCAGGAAGGGGGAGGAGGGGGGGGATTCTTTTCGACTGTTGGGTTGCCCCACCCTAGACGCTTGACAGCTCTGGTAACCGGTTCACGAATGACCACATCGAGGCGCCTTTCAGCAGTGTCTTCTAAACGAGCGAAGATCCTGTTCTTCGGGGCCTCCCCACCGAGTCGAGCCAGATCGACCCTCACGGAGAAAAGATGTGGATCTCTCTGCTCTGGATCTTTGGTGACCAATGCTGCGATGAGATCGGCCGCAAACTCCGGAGGGGGACCAGACGGAATGAACAAGCATTCGTCATCATTCCCAGGGTCATTATTCTCAAGATTCGCGAACAAGGCCGTCTGGTTCAAATTCATCGCGATCGTCCCAGAGGACCCGATGATGATGTGCAATAGCTTGTCGCTGTCCTGACTGCCCTTTCCCATCTCTTGTTCGCCCGGTGTTAACATCCCTCCGGTAATGACCGCGAAGACAGGCTCAGTGATTCCACCTGGGCCTCCACGACCGCCGCCTTTTTTGGCCAAATCCAACGTGTGTTCTTCGAGTCCGACAGGCCCTCGATCCTGACAGCTCCACGTCGCCATCACCGCTGTCGCAAGAATGGCCGTTAGTAGAAGTGATTTCACTCGCATGACTCTTCTCCTCCCAGAGGGGGCGCCCCTCGGCTGGCAGGGTGCACATGTTCGATTCTGTCGTTGACTGGATGGAGAGTAGCCACGAACTATCACCGCTCTATCACCTGACAGATGATAGGCCGGCGAAACTCTCATCTCGCAGATGATCATCGGGTGAGAGGTCCCGAGTAGACTGTGACGTGGCCAGATCGATGTTTGCCCCAGATTGGTATCGTGACGCGCGAAAAGAGACCCAGCGAGCGGGTGCTGACGCGCGTCGGCGAGAGATTCTGTTCGCCGCCTGCTTGGCAGAGACCTACCTGTTCGAGTGGGTGCGGGACGCCCTCCTGCCTGAGCGGCCGAGCCGGATGTTCGAATTCTTCCCGACCAACGACAGAAGAGGAGTTCGTGGTCGGTGGAAGGAGGTTCCCAAAGACCTGCACGACGCTGGATTGATCCCCAACAAACCCGACTTCCGTGATGCGCACCGTGTGGAGTGGAACGAGTTCGTCGATCAGTGCGATCGCATCATCCACACCAAGCTGGCTGACGGTAACGGTGCAGTAGTCGCACCGGGAATCGATGCGAACCGTCCCGGCTGGGCTCTGGACACAGTCGTCGAGCGGATCCGACGCCTGCACGACGCTGCCGATTCTCCGCTACCGGAGTGGCTCCTGTCTCTCTAGGGGGTGTTACGAATGGTTACGTGCGATTTGCTCAAGAGTGGAAAGAGAGTGAACAGGCGCGTACAATCTTATTCTGGAAGTAGAGCCTATGATTGAGTTCCGCACCCTTGGGACGCTCGAACTGAGCGATCCCGCAAACGGGCAGGACTTCTGCATCGTGCTGGGGCGCCCGAAGCTGGTGGCGCTCTTGGCCTACCTCACGCTGGCCCGCCCGAACGGTTTTCACCATCGCGATACGCTGCTGGGAATCTTTTGGCCCGAGCTGAGCCAACGGCGGGCCCGACACGCGCTCAGCCAGACGCTGTACATGCTTCGGAGAAGTTTGGGCGAAGGTGTGGTGATCACGCGCGGGGATGAAGAGGTGGGGCTCGATCAGGAGCGATTCTGGAACGATGCCGAGGCGTTCGAGACGGCGCTGGAAGCGGGCGACAGGATCGAAGCGCTCGAGCTCTACGGCGGCGAGCTGCTGAACGGGTTTTACGTCTCGGGCTGTGTCGAGTTCGAGCGCTGGCTCGAGGGTGAGCGCGATCGGTTGCGTGGTTTGGCTGTGACCGCAGCCGTAGAGCTGGCGGACGAGCGGGTAGCGAGTGACAACGGCGTCGGAGCGCTGCACTGGCTGCGTCAAGCGCTGCAGTGGGAGCCAGACAGCGAGACAATCATTCAGCATCTGATGGAGCACTTGCGACGGTTGGGTGATCGTCCAGGTGCGATCCGCGAGTTTCAATCGTTCGAGCGGCGGCTGGCGGAAGAGCTCGAGCTTGAACCTTCAGCGGAGACGGTCGCGCTGGCGGAAGCGATCCGGGAGGAGCAAGCGCGGGTCGAAGGAATGGCCCCAACGCCGTTCTCGGAGATCGATGATGTGCACCCACCGGCCGAGACGGGTTCGGGGTTACCGCACGTTCCAGTCGCGCACCAGCGTGGTTTTTCGTGGCGCTGGGCAGCGGTCGCCGTTGTCAGCGTCATCGCGGTTGGCGGACTCCTGTGGTTCTTTGGCCCAACGTCGGCGCCCGCAGAGCGCGACCCGCGGCGCGTCGTGGTTGCCGGTTTCGCGAACCGCACTGGCGATCCCGCGTTGGAGCCGATCGGCCGGCTGACTGGCGAGCGGATCACGCAGGAGCTGTCCCGAACGGGACTCGTCCGCGTCGTGTTTGCTGGGTTAGGGCCGAGCCCAGCTCCGACGGATGGGGAAGAGGCGGACGATGTTTTGAGCTGGGCGCACACCGTGACCGCGGAAACAGGTGCCGGCACACTCGTCATGGGTTCCTATTCCCAACGTGCGGACTCCATCGTATTTGAAGCGCGACTCCTGGATTTGGTTTCGGGCGAATTGCTGGGTGGGTTGGACGAGGTTCGGGGACCGATCGAGGACCCGGTCGAAACGGTCGAAGACCTGAGACAGCAGGTGGTGGGCTCACTGGCGACGCATCTCGATCGTCGCCTGGCGTCATGGGCCGACGCCGCGAGTCAGCCACCCAGCTTCGAGGCGTATCGAATGTACGCCAGCGGATTGGATCTCTACTTCAATCGCGAATACGACAAAGCGGTTCTCCTTTTTCACGAGGCGGCGGCTGCAGACCCAACGTTCACGTCACCGCTCGTCTGGGCTGTGTTGGCCCATCACAAGGCTGCCTGGATGACCGTTTGGACGTACGGTGGTGCGAACCTCGAATTGGAAATCCCGGATGCCGCCGAGGCGGCGATGAAACGCCTCCATGGCGAGCGCGAGCGACTGGCGCCGTGGGACGTGGCGATGCTCGACTACCTCAACGCGCGCTCGAAAGGTGACGTAGTGGGCTCGTATCGGGCGATGCGACGAGTGGTCGAGATCACACCCAAGTCTGAGTGGCTCTATGAGCTAGCGATCACGGCGCTGCTTCTTCGGCGGCCAGGTGAAGCAGCGGATCTGCTGGCACGGTTGGAGTCGGATCAAGGTTGGCTTCGAGATTGGCCGTGGCCGGGTTCGGACTACTGGTCCACGCGGACCTGGGCTCGCCATTGGCATGGCGACTACGCCAAAGAACTGGAAGATGCCCAGTATATCGACCATCCCGGGTCCAGACTGCGGGTCGAGATTCGCGCATTGGCCGGGCTTGGACGCGTCGACGAAGCGGTGGCGCGATTCGACCAGGCGATTGCCGCGTCTAGTCCAGAGCTGACCCTGCGCGTTCTGATCGGTGAGCTCCTCGTACACGGGCATGAGGAGGCCGCCCAGCGCGCGATCGAGCAAACCGGGACGTGGCTTGCCGCTGGCCCCGATGGCGAGATGAACGGCGTGCACGCGTGGAGCCGAGGTAGCCTGCTCTACACGGCGGGGCGCTGGGGAGATTGTCAGGCTCTCTTCGATTGGTTGGCCGAGCAGGATCCCGTCGACCGCGACATCTCAGGACACCTTGGCGTGATCGCGGCGCGTTTGGGGGAGCGACCTAAGGCGATGCGCTACGCTGAGTCGCTGAAGGCGTACCCCGACCTCGGTCGTTCCGGCAGCGAGCTATTATGGCGGGCGCGAATCGCCGCCTCTCTTGGTGACCGAGATCGAGCGATCGCGCTACTTCGCCAAGCAATGTCAGCGATCTCCCGAAGCCCCTTTGCTTTTATCGGCCGGAACTACGGCCACCCCGCCAACTCGTGGACACACATCGATCCTGCCTTCGAGCTACTCTGGGATGACGCCGCTTACCAGGAATTGATGGGGCCGAAGGGGTAAAAAGAGACGGTGGCGCCCCAAGGGACGCCACCGTCAGGCTGGCGCCGGTAAAGATTTAGGGTGTTGGCTCCGACATCGTGGCGACGAGCGTGTCCAAGTGTGGGCAGTCTAGGGCGGCGATCGGTTCACTGGGTTCCAGAACGCCGTCGCCGTCTTCGTCCCATCGTGTGACAGCGTGGATATCGCCGCCGGTGAACGTCAGAACGCTCGGGATGCAGCACTGGTTAGCCGGTACGTTGGCACTCACGGTTGTTCCCCGCACTATGACAGCGACTGTTCCGAGGTCCTCATCAACTTTGCCCGTATCCGAGTTGACGGAGACACCGTGCCCCGGCTCTCCGAGGATGTTCTTGAACACCCGGAAACTCATCGCGCGGTCTTTGCCCACCGCGTCGACGAGGGCGTCCTGTAAGCGACCGGCGACGTTTCCCCCGCCATCCGATCCTCCGCTGGACGGATCATCGAGGGTACAAGCGGGACTCGCCTTGCTCGCGGCGAAATTGGTCGTGCCGTTCACGATCGCCCGCCCGAACCAGAAGTTGTTCTTGTTGTCCCGCTCTACAGGCTGGTTTGTACCTGTGACGATGAACGCTCCAGTTGTCGAGACGTCCGCTCGGACTTCCCCTTTGTCACCGCCACCACCACCGGGACCGCCGCCACCACCATGTCCGGGATTGTGGTGGAACCGGGGTGCGGTTGACTCCGTGTCAGCTCCCAGGGGCGTTGACGAGTCTTCTTGGCAGTTCACGGCAAAGACAAGCGCCAGAACGACCGCGGGCAGTACTACTAGGTTTTTCATGCTCACTCCTCTCAGATTGTTGGCATCCATGCCGGTCTGACGGTCTGTTGCCATCTGCTGGCTGGTTTGCACTGGCAGTTGAACCGCGGCTATTGTAGGGAACGGCGCTTAAGCTCCTCTTAAGTGCGGCTTAACTAGGGGCTGGAATCAAAAAAATGTTCGATCTTCGTCTCCTCGGCGGAGCCTCCGTTGAGGGTCCGGACGGTGTTCTCACCGACCTCGCCCCCCGACATCAAGAACTCGCCATCCTCGCCCTTCTGGCGACGACACCCGGGCAGATCACGCGCGACAAGCTGTTGGCCTTCCTGTGGCCCGAAAGCGACTCCCGTCGGGCTCGGAACTCGTTAAACGTCGCCGTCCACGAACTTCGCAAAACGCTTGGCCGAGAATCGATTGTCTCAATCAACGACGATCTGCGTCTGAATTCGGAGATCGTGGATTCGGATATCGACCGATTCCGAAAGGCGATTACAGCGGAAGAGTGGGAAGAGGCGGTCGCGTCCTACACAGGACCCTTCCTCGAAGGTTTCCACCTCAGAAACGGGTTGGATTTTGAAGAGTGGGCGCGCATAGAGCGCGAACGCTTCGCCCGCCACTACCACACCGCACTTGAAACTCTCGCCGTCGAGGCCGAGCACGGCGGAGATCTAACCTCAGCGATTCGCTGGTGGCGGCGGTTAGCAGCAGAAGACCCGTCCAGCGCACGTGTCACAGTGAGGCTCATGTTGGCACTCGAGGCCACCGGTGACCGAGGCCGAGCGCTGGATTTGGCGCACGCTCACACCGAACTCCTGCGCGACGAGTTCGAGGCCGATCCCGACCCCGACGTCGAAGCTCTTGCGAAGCGTCTGCGCGAAGCACCGGCGAATGGTTACAACGGCGTCGATCAAGAGATCGAGTCTCATTGGAGATTGTTCGAGCTTCCAGGCCGGACGACGGGATCGCGATGGCTGGGAGGCTTGCAATTCAAACGTGTGACGCTCTTGACGGCTGCCATAGCTGCGTTCCTGGTTCTTTGCACCGAGAGCGTTCGGTACGACAACCGGCGGGTCGTGGTTGTGCCATTCGAAAACCGAACGGGGGATAGCGAACTAGATCCGCTCGGACTGGTGGCCACCGACTGGATCACGCAGGGGCTTACCGGGACTGGTTTCGTCCAACCGGTTTCGTCCAGCACGGTGGCGCAAGTCGTACAACGACTGGAGAAGAACGGAGACCGTTCAGCCGTGGCGCGAGCCCAGTCGCTGGCGGAAGAGATGGGTGCCGGTGTCTTGATCTCGGGTTCCTATTTCCGTTATGACGATTCGTTGGTTTTTCAAGCCCAGATCGTGGAGATGCCCTCAGGTGAAGTGTTGCGAACGATTGATGAGGTCTCGGCACCGATTGGGGCACCCCAGAACGCCGTCGAAGTTCTGCGACAACGTGCGATCGGGGCACTCGCCACGTATTACGATTCGCGGCTCGTGTCGTGGGCACAAGCCGCGAGCCAGCCGCCCAGTTACGATGCTTATCAGCGATTCTCGGTCGGATTGGATCGATTTTTCCAAGGGCGGCGCGCCGAGTCGGTAGAGCTTTTCCACGAGGCCGCGGCCCTCGACCGCTCCTTTACAGCGCCTTTGATGTGGGCCCTTTTTGCACACCGATATATGGGGCAATGGGCCGAGGCGGATTCGCTTATCCGGTCGCTCGAAGACGTGCGCGATCGGCTACCGCCATGGGATCGCGCGATGCTCGATTATCATGCCGCACTCCAGCGGGGCAACCACGTCGGGGCGTATCAGGCGATGAAGACGGTTACTCGCATCACGCCCGACTCGGAGTGGTTGTACAAGCTCGCAATCGAGGCGCTGGCCCTGAATAGCCCTCGCGAAGCAGTTGATATCCTAACCGGGTTGGAGCCACGTGGATGGCTGCTCACGTGGCCGGACTACTGGTCCACATTCGCATCCGCGTATCACGATCTTGGGGATCATGAAGCGGAACTCGCGACCATCAAACGGGGACAAGAACACCGGCCCGAGAGCGCGTGGCTTCGGTGGGAGGAGGCACGCGCGCATGTCGGGTTAGGCAATACGGAAGCCGCCGTTCAGCTAGTGAAAGAGTCTTCCATTCGGAAGCCGTGGCAGTTTACGTACCTGTTTCGGTTGATTATGGAGCTCCGCGTGCACGGCTACGAGGACGCTGCCCAGCAGGTCGTCGGATTGGCCCTCCCGTGGTTCTCAGCGCCCTCTGTTGACGAAGAGAGTCCCATGCTTCATCAGTCGAGGGGCGCGTTTCTCTACGTCGCCAAACGGTGGGATGAGAGCAAGCCGCACTACGAGTGGTTGGCTTCTCCTACCACGGTCGACCCCGATTTCCGTGGCCGGCTAGCGGTGCTCGCCCTGCGTGAGGGCGATCGCGAGACGGCGATCCAAACTGCCGAGTGGATGGAGGGTTTTGGAGCCCAGCCCTACAACCATCACGGTCAATACACCCTCTGGCGCGCTCGGCTGGCGGCACATTTGGGAGATCATGAAAAAGCGGTAGGGCTCCTGCGACAGGCCTTCAGAGAGGGCGCCTCGGCGGACCCGGGTGTTCTGCACATCGATCCCGACCTCGAACCACTGTGGGATTACGAGCCGTTTCAGGAGTTGTTGCGGCCGAAAGGCTGAGCGTTCCTGGCCTCCGTTCAGCGCGGCCGTACCAGACGCTCGTACGGCGGGTACCCGCGAAGCCCGCCGAGATGCTTCCGCTCGGTGACCCACTTCCGTCGATAGGCGTGCCACAAACTTCCCTCATGCGGTCTCAAACCGGCTAGTTCCTCGGCTCTCCTGAGCCATCGATCGGCTAAGTGTCGGCTCACTGGTCTTGTGGGATCGCATGGTGACGGGAATAGCGGAGCGCGAGCGATCCCTCGGCGCTCCTTAAGGATTCGATCGACTGCTGCTCGAACACTTGGACCAATAGGCACGGTTGACTCGCGTCTGCGACCGTCCTAACCGCCTCGCTCAGTATTCACCTTTGAGTTCCAGCAAAGTGGCTCCAGCGAACCAACCAGCGCCGTAGCGGTGTCAACACATCGACAGATCTCGTTGCGGCCTGACGAGGGTTGGTTTGAGCCCGTTCTCTGTATTGCGTTGCCCGGCTTGGTTATACACGTGGTCTGCGGTGCGGCGGCACCAGGTGTGCTCTTCATGATCGAAGACTAACCCGGAGTTGCTAGCCTACACAAAGGACCTAACCAATGACTAGACACAGGGTATGTTCAGCGGCCTTCTTCTGTCTGCTTGTTGCTCTACTTCTTGGTGCTTGCAGCGAGGAGCCCTTTGCGCCGGTGGAAAGCCAGCAAGAAGTTACGAAACCCGAGATAAATTTTGCACGCCGCGTGAAAACACAGGATGCGCCGTCGTCGCCAACAGCGCCGATCTCTGCGCTTGAAGATGTAGCTCCGCACAGCGTGTCGCTTACGACGGTTTCGAGTGGCGATGTTGCCGTCGGTGGTTTTGATCCCCAGTACTGCAGCAATCCGGAAACATGTGGTGGCAGCGGCGGCGGTGGTTGGGGGTCAAGCGAGGGATACTCTTTGCCCGGTTTGACGATGGATACTTGCCGCTACAGGACTGTGACTGGACAAGATGTCGATGGGGACGGTGTCGATGATGAATGTGAGTGGCGGTTGGCGTACAACTTTAGGCCAGTCCTAAGATTCAGCCGGCACGATGGAGATAAGTCACGAGAGACGTATTGGATGGCGCATCACAAGAGATCCTGTGGCGCTTACTACTACAATGGTGTTTCGGGACACTGTACGGCAATCATCGACGTAGTAAGAATCGCGTACATCCTCGGATATCATAGGGATACCGGACTGTTTAGTCATGATGGCGACAGCGAAATCATCATTCTCGAGGTGGCCTATGATTCATATGATAATAGGTGGAAGACGAGTAGAGCGTTCCTCTCCGCTCATTACGGGGTTGCAAACCCGCCAGCAGACAAGTCACGCTGGTGGTGGTATCCTGAGTTTGCTTACCCCAATCCCAGTCATTTCAAGTGGTACCCTCGGGTCTGGGTAGCGGACGGCAAACATGCGAATTACGGTAGCAAGTCTGCGTGCAATTCAGGCGCATGGCTGTTTTCTGATGATTGCGACGACAACACCGTTAACGAACGTGTGGAGGTCGTAAGATCAAGAAATATTGGAGAAAGAAATCACAAGCTGATCGACCGAACAACAAGTGTTCAAGGCTTTCCA
>JBDGYV010000031.1:0-27456 GCA_039588915.1 Gemmatimonadota bacterium | reverse complement strand
ATCCCATCGCTGCCCGCGACCGTCGAGAAGTCACACCCGTTCAAGTTGATGTTGATGACGTTGAAGTTGTTCGACGTCTTGCTGTACAGGATGTCGCCCGAGAAGCGCCAGCCACTGTCGGTCACCTGCTCATACCCCACATTGAACTTCCACGTCTCGGGGTTCTCGAAGTTTTCCTTCCAGATGGCGAACTCGGGGGTTCCGGTAAACCCTGCTCCGGCGCAGACGAGAGGGTTGTTCGACCCGTCTGGCGCCTGGCGGAAGAAGTCGTAGTCGAGCTCCGGCACTTCGCCGCGTCGATTGGAACACGACAGCCGCCTCAGCTCGGGGGTTGTTTGCATCACATTCCCGTGGAGGACAAACGGCACATTGCCGTAGAACAGACCGAACCCGGTCCGGAACACACCCTTGCCGTCGCCTCGCGGGTCGATCGTCAGGGCGAACCTCGGACTCCAGTTGTTGTTGTCCTCGGGCACAGTCTCGTTCGCGAGCCCGAATTGGCTAAACCCGTCGATAAACAATTGGCTGGGGAGCGCCTTGTCGTTGTACACGTCGACGTCGTACCGCAGACCGAACGTGAACAGGACATTGTCGTTCACCTGCCACTCGTCCTGGCCGTAAAACCCATACTCGGAAACGTTGTACTCGGCGAACGGAGATTCGCCGCTCTCGGTTACGAAACGAGCGTACCCTTGGTCGGCGACCTTGTTCTCGAACGCCTCGAGGTCGCTGAACGAAAAGTCCCCATTCCCCAACAACCAGAACAGGTTTGTGATGCTCGTGAAGAGGTTGTTGGTGCCCACCTTAATCTGGTGTGCTCCGGTCTCCCCCAGTGCCCACGTCAGGTTGTCGATGAGCTGGACCTTACTCTCTTCCAGCCGGTTCCGGAACACGATCCCGTCGCCGAAGTACTCGACGTCCCCCGCCGGAAGATCGACCTCCTCGGTCTCGCCGGTGGGCACAAACCGCGGGTTGACGTCGACTTCAGGCAACAGGTTGTTTCCGTCCCGCGGTCGGTCCTGATCCGTCCAGTTGAAGCGGAAGGTGTTGTACCCTTTCGCTTCGTCGCCTAGCACCGACGTCAACTCCGCCACAAATGCATTCGATTTGTCGTCGAATATGGCGCCGTGGGTGGCAGCCTCACTGGTTGAGATACGATCGTTGATCTGAGAGAAGTCGGTGTAGTTGTTGCTTACCGTCAGCGTGTTCCGGTCATCCAGCGCCCAGTCGAGGCGGCCGAAGAACGCGATCTCGTCCTCCGTCTTCGGAAGCGTACCGATGTTGGCAGCGAACTCCGCCGCCGGCACACCATACTGGCTCTCCAGGATCCTGCCGAACTGCTGAATGAAGTCCTCTGCCAGATCGGGGTCACAACTCGAGCACCACTTCTCGGGTACAATCGCGAACGTCGGCTCGTCCTTATCCTGACCGTCGAGCGACACGAAGAAGTGCGCCTTGTCCCGAGCGATCGGCCCGCTCAACTGGAAGCCGAACTGCTTCGACTGAAATGCCACCGCATCACCGCCAAGAAAGTCCGTCCCAGTGAGTGCCTCGTCGCGGGCGAAGTAGAACGCTGAACCGTGGAACTCGTTTGTCCCGCCCTTCGTCACGGCGTTGATCACGCCACCACTGAAATTGCCCCACTCGACATCGAACCCATTGGTGATGATCTGGAACTCCTTGATCGACTCGAGCGAGAACGTGAACGCTGCTCGAGAACCCCCACGGTTCTCCCCGAAGAATGCGTTGTTCCAGTGAAAACTGGCCACCGGTCGTCGTCCCCACCGCCGGGCTAACGAGGCCCGAGAGGTTGATGAAGTCGACGAAGTCGCGTCCCAAGGCCGGAAGTTTCTCGATCCGGTCCTGGTCGATTCTCTCGATGAACCCGCCCTCCGTGACGTCGACCTGATTCTCGGGGTCGATCACGACCCCGATCGCCGCGACCTCAACCGGCTGAACGACGAGATCGACGACCTGGGTCTCACCTAAGCTGATGCGGATCGGCCCGCGCTCAGCTACCGGGTTGGGCGGGAACTCGGCGGCCACGTTGTAACTACCGGTCTGCAGGAAGCCCGCGTTGTAGCGACCGGTCACGTTGGTCTGAAGTTCCCGCGACGTTCCCGTGTCGACGTTGCGGATGGTGACCGTTGCACCAGCCAGTGGCGCACCGCTGGAGTCCAACACCTGGCCGTTGATCGCACCCGTCGTCACGCCCTGCTGTGCGACAGCGGGGGTTGCGAGAGCCAGGAAAGCGAGCGTCGTGAGCACACCGACACCCGCAGTGGTAAAGCCACGCACGAGTCTCCGTGCCATGGTGTCTCCCTTCGATTTTGCGGTTAGAAACGGGGGGTTCAAGACGTGTCCTCTAGCGTCGAACGACGCGTTGAAATCGCTGGCTACGCCTTTCCAGACACTGATCCAGAATAATCCGGCCTCCAGTGCGGAAGTCTGACCAAAACTAGACAAAAGTGTGACCCGGGGCAATTACCTCACCGGGCCCTGGCAACCGCCTCACGGACGGCCCCATAGTCCGGCTCGACGCCCGAATCCTCGGTCACCCACTGGTAGACGACGGTGCCGTCGGTGCCGATCACGAACGCCGACCGCTTTGCCACTCCCTGCAAGCCGAAGAACTCCTCGTAGAGGACGCCGTAGTCGGCCGCCACGCGCTTGTTGAAGTCCGACAGGAGCGGAAACGGAACATCGTTCTCCTCACGGAACTTCGCGTTTACGAACGGGCTGTCGACCGAGATCCCGAACACGTCGGCGTCGAGATCGCCCCATTGGCTCCAATCATCGCGCATGGTGCACATCTCTGTCGTGCAGACACCGCTGAAGGCGAGCGGAAAGAACAGCAGCACGACCGGCCGCTGGCCGATCCGTTCGCCGACGTCGATCTCGTTGCCGGGCCGATCCGGGAGGGTGAAGGGTGGCGCTTTATCGCCCGCCTGTATGCTCATGTTGGTTCTCCTGGTTGGGATTGGAGTCATCGAAAACTAGAAAGCGAATCCGGCTTGAAACCGAAATGCGACCTCGGTGTCGCTCTCACCGATATCAGCGTTCGCCACATCGACCTGGAGCTGGGTTACAACGTTTTCGCGCCAGAACAGAGTGACACCGCCAGTGGTGATGAATGTCTCGGGGTCTTCCTCGAGCGCTACCAGTTCGTCGTCGATCTCGATCGAGCCGTCGTCAACGCGCGTCCAACCCAGCCGTACGATCGGTTCGATACCGATCAAGTACGCGGTGGTGTAAAGCGGCACGTGGTAGCTGGCGATTCCTTGAACCGCTACGAACGACGCGTCGTCATCGCCGAACACGTCGGGATCGTAGTCGTCTCCAACAACGAACTGACCCAAGCCGCGCCAACCTGGCTCACCGTATTTGCCCCAGGTCGTCGCAACCTCGAAGGCGTTGTACCAAGCCGCTTCGTCGTCGGCTGGCGGCTCGCTCACCCGAAGTCCGGTCCAACCGACCGCTAGCTGCCACGTTCCCTGCAGTTTCCTTGCGACTTGGGCGGTAACCTGCTTGCCGTCATCATCCTCGTCGGAGTTGTCACCCGAGCCATTGAAGAAACCCGCCTTCACCGTCACCGAGGGCCATGCGCCCGTCCACTGGGCGCCGATATCGCGACCGTTGTACCCCAGGTCATCGAGCAGCCCGTTGGGGCTAAAACCCACCGCGCCCCTCGGGATCGGGTCGCGTTCGATGACCAGTTGTCGCCGGTCCGACACCAGTTCCAAAGCATCGATAGGAACCTTGAACTGGCCCACCTTGAGCTGGAAGCGTTTATCGAATTTGAGGTTCACGTAGCCGTCGGCGAGACGCGCCCGTCCCCTCCCGAAATCACCCAGGATGAAACCCTCGATCCAGCCGCCGACATACGCCCGCATTCCGAGCCGTGCGCGCCGGACCTCCCATTCGGAGTCGGCTTCGTCATCAACCGACGTGGTGTTGAACTCCATCTGGATGAGCCCCCGCAGCGCAAGGCTGTCGACGGCCGGCGCGCTGACCTTCTGGGCGCTGACTGATTGGAATGCGCCGGTCAGGAAAACCAACCCGAGCGTCAAAACCCCTACTCTGATCCTCATATCGGTATCCGTTCGACAAGTGATCCAAGAACACGTGGACGAAGTGATTCCGCACCTCGAGTATGGTCGTCCACGATGACGATTCTATGTCTCAATTGTGACAAAAGTATGAATTCTGAGTTGGAGGGCCTAGGCTGCGGGCCGGCCGTCGATGACGCCGCGCCGCGAGGCGCCTAATCTAGGCCCATGGGCGAGCGCCGACTCAGCGGGTTCCCGGGACGATGACCCTTCCACGGCCCGTCTGCGTAGCGATCCAAGGCGCCCACGGCGCCTACAGCGAGGAGGCTCTCCACCGGCTGCTCGTTTGCCCGTTCAAGATCGAAACCACCCGGAGCTTCCCGGAAATGTTCTCAGCGGTTGCCAAACACGAGGCTCACGCCTGCCTGGCACCGATGGAGAACTCGTTGGTGGGCTCGATCTTTCAGAATTACGACCTCTTGTTGCGCTATGGCTACCGCGTGCGTGGCGAGGTTTACTTACGCGTCAAACACTGCTTGATCGCGCCGGTCGGTACGTACTTCGACGACATCGAACGGGTCTATTCGCATCCGTTAGCCATCGATCAATGTCAAGAGTTTTTCCGGCGCCACCCCCGGATCGAGGCGATCGCGACCTACGATACGGCGGGTAGCGTAAAGATGTTGATCACCGAGCGGATGACCGGCGCGGCGGCGATCGCCGGTGCCGGAGCTGCTACACATTACGGCGGCAAGGTGATTCGTACCGACATCGAAGATGACGCCGCGAACTACACACGGTTCTTCCTGCTCAGCCTCGGCGATGCCCAACTTGGCGGGCTGGTGGAGCAGTTCTCGCGCGAAGCGGTCGGCCCGCCCAAGACTTCGATCGTGTTTCACATCGACAACGCGCCGGGGAGCCTGTGTTCGACGCTCGAGCCGTTTGCACAGCGCAGGATCGACCTGACCCGGATCGAGTCCCGACCGGTGCGTGGCAAACCGTTCGATTATCTCTTCTATCTCGATTTCCTGGGAACGACCGCCACGTCGGATGCCCGTGATGCCCTAGCTGAACTAAAGGCGAAGTCCGGATTCACGCGGGTCTTGGGGACGTACCCATCGGGACGACTGGATTGGGTCGGTGCCGTCGACCACCCCGGCTTTCTCGATCCCAGCTAGCGCGGCTCAGGCAGTCCGAGCGTCAGATCGGCGGCCGGTGCCGGGCGGGCGAGCGGCACCCACTCACCGCTTTCGAGCTGAACCAGGTCACGTGAGTAGCGCGCGTCTTCAGTGGCAAACTCGTTGGCCGCACGAGCGCGGTCATACCTCCAATCGTCGATTCGCCCGAGTCGCGACTGCCAGTCTTCGCTCGCCAGCCGGGCAGCCGTCAACTGCCACCCGTTGTCCCCCGGCCTGGTTACGAAATGTCCGAAGTAGAGGCCCAGCATCGATTGCTCATCGACTTCCCTGAGCACCAGCAACTCAGCGAAAACACGGGTCGAGTCACCCGGAACGGCTCGCAACCGAACGATCGTCGGGCGAACGATGCCGCCCAGCCGCCGCGCCAGCTCTTCCTCCGACATGCTCCGTCGAACGCGCGGGTGGAGATAGGTGAACGCTCGCTCGTAACCGACCTCGCCCACGCCGATCGTGCCGCGAGAGCTCGACCCAGTCTGCGAGAGCGCCCGCAAGTACTGGCGGACCGCGGCGACCGGGTCACGCGGAAATGCCCGAGACGAAGGGAGTCTGGGCGCGGGGCGATCGACCAGCCAGGCGAAGCTGGCAGCAGCACTGTCGACCGGCATCGGTCGAAAGACGGTGTCGACTCGGCCCGCTTGCGTGGTAAGTCCCGCTGTGTCTGCGAGTGCGAGAGCGCGCTCTTCCGGGCTCTCGATCCACACGTCAGCGCGACAACCGAGCGCCAACAGACAGAGCGCCGAAAGCGACCCCAATCGTGTGAGTAAATGAAATGCCATAGTCACGATGCAAGCTATATTGGACTTTTGGGCTGAGCCTCCTGGCTCGGTGTGATCGCGAGACCCTCTCGGAGAATACACATGAGCGCTGAAAAGACGCGCCGTATCCACGCCCGCAAGCCGACCACCCTAAGGGGTGTGCCGCCGCGCTATCAGGTGTTCGATCGGCGCATCGATCCGCCGGCCACGGTGAGCGTGTTCTACTTGGATCCCGACCGTGACGGGGTCGTGTTCGAAGTGTACGACGACGACTTCCGCGAGTTTCTCAAGCGGGATTCGGCTTTTGAGGGAAAACGTTTCGAGTGGGTAATCGACGTCGATCCGGATGCGCCGCACGATCCCCGATCGTCGATCATTCGCCCGGACCCCATGCCGGAGCCGAGTGACCGCGGCACGGAAAACGACACGTCGCTAAGTCTCGACCAAGCGGTTGCCGCCACCAAGACGGTCGACCGCTACCGCGTCATCCAGACGAGCGACCCGCTGTAGCCTCCAGCTCTTGCATGACCTTCACAGCGCGCGACTTGAGCCGCGCTTCGAGGACCGCGTGGTCCTCCTCCGATAGTTTCCCGGTTGCGTAATCGAGCTGGAGCTCCTGGATCTCTTCGAGGAGTCGCGCCTTCTCGGCCTCCAACTCACGCCTATGCGCGATAGCAGGTGACACCGGCTCCACCGAACCCCCAAACAGCGGATGCATGGCCAGCCACACCGCTGCCAGCAGGACCCACAATCCGACCAAGATCAGCAGCGTGTCGCTCACGCACCGACGCGCTCGGTCTTCCGCTCGGTCTCCCGCTCGGCCGGCTTCACAGCTCGACGACGACGACCTCCCGGCCGCGGCGTTGTCAGCGCGACCAGCATGCCGAACACCATGATCCCGCCCCCGACCCAGATCCACATCACCATCGGGTTGACGATCACGGTTACATCAGCGGCCTGGGTAGCGGGTTGATACCCCTCGAGGATGGCGTAGAAATCCTCGAACGTGCGCGACCAGATGGCGACCTCGGTCGTAGTCTGCTCCTGCCCTTCAGGATAGAAACGCTTTTCGGGTCGTATCCGGTACTCGCGCCCGCCGTTCTCAGATACCGTGAGGTTGGCGACCGTCGCGGTATAGTTGGGACCCCGTTCGATGTCGGTTCCTCGATAGACGATCTCGAACGATCCGACTTCAATCGTTTCCCCAGGCGACAACCGCACCGATTGCTCGGTCACGAAGAACACGCCGGCGATCCCGGCAAATACGAATACCACTCCGATATGGACAATGTAACCACCGTAGCGGCGGCGGTTCCGACCGACGAGGCTCACCAGCGCGGTCAACGGCCGCTCCCCTTTGGAGCGCATGCGAGCGCGGGCTCCGCGACCCATCTCCTGGCCGATCGTCGCCAGTACAAAGGCGCCGAACGCGATCACGGAGACCGCGTACCAGGAGTGGATCCCGAGCGCGAAGGCGACCACACCGGCCACGACCAGAACCGCAACTGGGACTCGGAAATTGCGCTGCAGATTGTGGCGCGAGGCGCGCCGCCAGGCGATCACCGGCCCAATCCCGGTCAGCAACAAAAGACCGATCGACAGCGGTTTGTTCACCAGATTGAAGAACGGCGGGCCGACGGAGATCCGTTGCCCAGTCGCCGCCTCCGATATGAACGGGAAAAACGTCCCCCACCAGACCGCGAAGAAGATGCCGAGCAGCAGCAGGTTGTTGAACAGGAACGCGCTCTCTCGTGACGCGAACGACTCGAGGCGATGCTCGGCTTGCAAGAGGTCCGAACGCCACCACGTCAGCCCGACCGCCAATCCGATGACAAGCGTTAGAAAACTCAGAAAAACGACCCCGATGTTCGTTGACGCAAAGGCGTGAACTGACTCGATAATCCCGCTCCGCGTCACAAACGTACCCAGGATCGTGAGCGCGAACGTGGTGGTCACGAGGCCCACGTTCCACAGTTTCAGCATGCCGCGCTTTTCCTGGATCATGATCGAGTGCACAAAAGCCGCACCGACAAACCAGGGCATGATGGCCGAGTTCTCGACCGGATCCCAACCCCAGAAGCCACCCCATCCCAGCTCGATGTACGCCCAGTGGGACCCCATCAGGTTACCGACCGTGAGGAACAGGAAAGCGACCAGCGCCCACTTGCGGATCGCCACGATCCACTCGGTCCCCAACCGACCGCTGATCAGCGCCGCCATCGCGAACGCGAACGGGACCGACCAGCCGACGTAGCCCATGTACAGCGACGGCGGGTGTGCAGCCATCCAGTGGTTTTGCAGAAGCGGGTTCAAGCCGACGCCGTCGACCGGTGTAAAGTCCAGCGTCACAAACGGCTTGGAACTGAAGACCATGACGCCCAAAAAGAACGCCATGATTCCCTGCAACACCGAAGCCGCGTACGGTATGAGTTCCGGATGACGGCGCCGGTGAATCCATATCGCGGCGGTCGAGTACCCGGCCAGGATGAACGCCCACAAGAGCATTGAGCCCTCCATCCCACCCCACACTGCGGTCGCTTTGTACCACGGTGGCATCGCGCGGCTGGCGTTGTTGGCGACGTACGACAACCGAAACTCGTCAGCCAGAAAACCGGCCGTCAGGAGTGCATACGCGAACGCAACGCAAATCCCCGTGCCAAACACGGAGCCCGTCGCACCGTCGATCAACCGCTGGTCGCGACGCCGACCACCAACAATTCCGATGACCAAGCCGTATAGAGCGAGGCCAAGCCCCACCCACAGCGCAAGCGGTCCGAGCCAGTAGACGCTCATGGCTGCTCTCCGCGTTCACTCCGCGCGACCAACCGCTCGACCAATCCCGCGGCGCGACGGTTGAGCCAAGCTTGGCGTCCGCTCAGCCAAATCAGATACAGAAACAGCCCGGTCCAAAAAATGATGTAAGCCGTCAGATAATATTTCACGTTGCGTGCTCCGTCTTGCGATCGAGGATCGCTTCCAACAGGCTCAGGTTTTCGATCGTTCGTTCTTGCCACACACGCTGGGTCAACAAGTATACGAACACGAGCGAAAAAGAGGTCAGCGCCACGAGCAGCGTGATCAGCATCGATGCCGGCAAGCCGCCGCCGGGGTCGTTGGCGATCATCACGACCGGTAGCGGATGGAGCGTTCGCCACCACTGGACGGATAAATGAATGATCGGCACGTCGAGGAAGCCGACGATGCCGATCACCGCCGCGATCCGACCGACCTCGATGTCGCGACGGGCGAGCAGGCGAAACAGCATGTAGCCCATGTAGATGAGCCACAGGACAAACGTCGACGTCAAGCGGGCGTCCCACACCCACGGCTTGCCCCAGATTGGACTTCCCCAGAGCATGCCAGTAACCAACGTAAGAGTGCAAAACAGGAAACCGATCTCGGCCGCGCAGCGCGCGAAGATGTCCCACAGCTGAGTCCGCTGCCACAGATACATGACGGAGGCGACAAAAACGACCGCGAAGGCGGAATACATGAGCCAAGCCGATGGGACGTGGATGTAGAAAATTTTCTGCGGGTAACCTTGGATAGACTCGAGCGGCACCCACCAAAACACGAGCGCGAAAGTGGCAACCATCATCCCCACCGCCAACCAACCGATCCATGGCCGTGCATGCAGCAGGACGTGGTACGTACGACCGTCGAGCGTCGTCCAGAACTGGCGCCACGAACGCGGCCACCACTTCTTGATCGACGCGATCATTCGGTAATCACGTATTCAAAGGTCATCGTGCACACCGTCCCGAATATCACGTCAAACGCGGCCGCCAGACCAACCCAGTCCCAGTACGCGGTCCCGTCCCCAGTCATGATCTGCTGGCTGGCACCAGCGCCGGCCAGAAGGATCGGCACGCTAAGCGGGAACAGCAGCACCGGCAACAGGAGTTGCCCGGCCGTCGTATGGGCGGCGATCGCAGCGAAGAACGTCCCCAGCGCCGCGTAGCCGATCGTCACGACGACCATAACAAGCGTCAGCTTGGGCCACACGGCGCCGAGGTGGAGATCGTAGAGCATCGACGCCGCGGGCACCAACACGCACTCGATCGCCAACAGGAAGAGCGTCGCACCGACCCACTTGCCGATAAACAAGGCGCCCCGATCGACCGGCGTCAGAAGCAGCCCTTGCAGCGCTCCGTTTCTCTCTTCCTGGGCGAACCATCGCTGGAACCCGATCGCGCCGGCAAACAGCAGGCTGACCCACAGGGCGCCCGGTCCAAGACGCGATAGATCTTCTGGGGTCGGATCTCCCGCAAAGACAAAGACCACCACGACGAGCACGGCGAAAATCGCCATCGTAGCCAGGTTCTCGACGCGACGCGCTTCGAGTCGAACGTCCTTGGCGATGATCGCAACGGCGGACTTGAGACCGGTCATTCCGTCCTCGCCACGGCACGGGAGTACCGATCGGCGAGCTCGCCTTCAGCGAGCGTGCTCCACTCGCCCGAGTCGGCCACCCTCCCGGCTACGAGAACGAGGTAGTGGGTGACCGCTGCCGGTACACGGGCCAGATCGTGGGTGGTGAGCACGATCGCTCGTCCAGCGGATCTCAGCCGGCCGAGCGCGACGCCGAGTCGCGAAGCGGCGTGCGGATCGAGTCCGGCGTACGGCTCATCGAGCAGCAAGATGCGCGGGTCGTGCAGCGCCGAGCGAGCGATCGACAGCCGTTGGGCCTGACCGCGCGATAGCGTTCCCGCCCGGCGGTCACTGAGGCTGCTGAGCTCGGCGTCCTCTAACGCTTGCCGGGCGCTCCGCTCAGGATCTTTGACGCCGTACAGGGTGGCGTAAAACACGAGGTTCTCGAGCGCCGACAGACCATCGTAGAGAAACGTCGCGTGGGACACCACGCCGACCTCCACCTGCCGTTCGGCAGGCGCTGCCAACCAATCGTCGCCGGTAAGGCGGACGGTCCCTGATGACGGGCGCGCGAGCCTAGCGAGCGTTCGGACGAGCGTGGTCTTGCCGGCGCCGTTCGGGCCCACGATGACTAGAAAATCGCCCGCGTCCATCGAAAACGAGACCTCGTCGAGCGCGAACAGCGACCCGAAATGTCGAGACACGCCGACGACCTCGAGCAGCGGTACGCCTCGGGTTGGCTCTCGGTTCAGAACCGCGGCTATGGACCTAGCGTGGTGAGGTCGCCCTCGGCTTGGTACTTGGATGGGCACTTGGTGAGGAGCGTCTCGGCATGGAAGGTGCCTTCAGCATCGAGCTGCCCCTCGACGACGACTTGAATCCCAGGGCGGAAGATGTCGGGCACCGCGCCCTCATAGACGACCGGGACCTGAGCCGAGCCGCCCTCAGATCCGGCCGCGCTTTGGATCGCGAAACGGACCTGCCGAGCCTCAGCGTTCTGGACGATCGACCCCTCTACGATGTCACCTGAGATCCGGATCCGACCGTCGGTGTCGGCAACCGCGAGCAGCTCGTCCACTTCGTAATAGTAAGTGAGATTCTGACGAGTTCCCTGAAACACCAGGTAGGTCAGCGCGGCGCCAACCAACACTATCGCGAGAGCCAACTTGCCAAATGATGTGCGTCCTCTCTTCATTATTCGTTCTCCTCGAGCTCTTTATCGAGCCGCTCCAAGTATGGAGCCGGTGGCGGCTCTGGCGTTAATCGGCTGCCGTCTCCGCGCCGCCAACGACGCGCAGCGAACACCAACATGGCGGCACCGGCTACCACCGCCATAAACGGCAACACGTACGCTACAAGGCTAAATCCCCTCTTGGGAGGCGTCAACAGAATCCACTCACCGTACCGGGCTATGAAGTACTCCCGGACCTCGTCGTCGGAGCGCCCCTGGGCGATCAACTCGCGCACCCGGCGTTTCATGTCCTCGGCCATGAACGACCGTGATTGTCGTATCGACTGGCTGCGGCAAACTGGACACTTGAATTCGCTCTCGAGCGATCGGGCGCGAGATTCCTGCTCGGGGGTCAGCTCGATCGCGCTGCCATCAGCCTCGCTCAACCGCTCTTCCGGCGCGAGGGCATCTTGGGCGGCTTGCGCTGGGATCGCCGATAAAAACCCGGCCATCACAATTGACATTAGCACGATCGATTTCACGGCTGGCCACCTCCGAACGGGGTCACGGTCGTGGGATCGCCGGACGCGTCCCCCACCTGACCGAGTTTCAGCGCTGCCACTTGCCGATCGAGCTCGGCACTCGACACCGGGCCGATGTGCTTCGACAGAATTCGACCGTCGGGAGCGATGAAAAAAGTCTCCGGTACACCGAACAGGCCGTAGTCGATCGCCACCGAACCGTCTACGTCGGCCGCCAGCAAGTACGTTTTTCCGTATCGCTCGATGAACGCCTTAGCCGCAGCCTCTCTGTCGTTGACCGCGATCCCCATGAACGCCACGTCGGGACCGTGGCGCTGCCAACCGGCTTCGAGAACGGCCGCTTCGGCGCGGCACGACAGACACCACGACGCCCAGAAGTTCACGACCACCGGTCGGCCGTGAAAATCGTCCAGAACGAGGTTCGAATCGGGAGCGCTGTAGTACGGGATCGCGAACTGCGGCGCGGTGTGACCGACAAGCGGGGACGCCAGCGTCGGCTGGCGTGACAGCGCGTAGCCGAAGAGTGCCACTATGGCTCCCAGAAGCGCGATGAAAGCGAATCTCTTCATGGGTTCAATCTCGGCCTTGAACGTGAGACCCGCCAACCCGATGCCAGCCCGCGAGCGACCGTGGGCCGCGTCGCTTTCGAGACTGAGGTGCTTGGCCCTATACTGGCATCGGTGCGGCGCGGGTACAGCCGTATGAAAGGTCGGAGGCAAGGCGTGTTCAATCGGGCCAAGGGTCACACTCCAGAAACGGTCAACGACGGGCGATCTGATTCCGCGATCGAGCTGATCGGGGTGCGCAAACAGTTTGGCGATCTCGTCGCCGTCGACGAGCTCGACCTAGCCGTGCCACGCGGTGCCACCTACGGTCTTCTCGGTCCCAACGGAGCGGGCAAGACGACCACGATTCGGCTGTTGCTCAGAATCCTCGAGCCTGACGCCGGCGAGCTTCGCGTCTTCGGCCAACCGGTACGCCGCAACTTGCTCGACCGGGTCGGCTATCTGCCTGAGGAGCGCGGCCTTTACCGCAGCATGAACATTCGTCCGATGCTGTCGTTCCTGGCCCAACTCAAGGGTGTCTCACCACGCGAGTCCGGGCCCCGGATCGAAGCCTGGCTCGAGCGGTTTGGTCTCGAAGACCGCGGTGACGACAAAGTCCAGGACTTCTCCAAGGGAATGCAACAGAAACTGCAGTTTATCGCCGCCGTGTTGCATGAGCCGGATGTCGTCGTGTTGGACGAGCCGTTCAGTGGGCTCGATCCGATCAACCAGCGAGTGCTCAAGGAAGTCATTGCCGATATCCGGCAAACCGGCCGCACGATTTTGTTGAGCACCCACTTGATCGAATACGCAGAGCGATTATGCGATCACGTCTGCATCATCGACGGCGGGCGGAAGGTCGTCGACGGTCCAGTCGATCAAGTGAAGCGCGAGCACGGAGGCACTCACGTGGCACTGACCCTGGACGGCGTCGGTCGCGTCGACACGGCGACGCTTGTGGAGAAGTTCGAGGCGATGAGCACGGTGACGAGGGTTTTGGCCGACGGGAACGATCTCGAGGTCACCCTCGAGGACAACGCTGGCTCGAACGATTTCCTCGCGTCGTTGGTCTCCAACGGAATCCGACTCCAGCGCTTTGCGCGTGTAGAACCATCGCTCCAACAGATCTTTATCGAGCGGGTCGGCGTTGACCCCGCGACGGGTACCCGGGCCGATGTCTAGAACGTGGGCCATCGTCCGACGTGAGTTTCTGACTTTCGCAAAGAGCAAGGCGTACATCATCGGCACGCTGTTTGGGCCGATCATGATCGGGCTCTTTTTCGTGTTGCCGATCTACTTCCTGAGCGGTGGCGCTGAGCGCACGGTCGCGATCGTTGACGCCTCTGGCCTCGGGATCGGTCAGCGCGTATCGGAGGCTCTGTTTTCGGATCCCGGAGCTGGTGGGACCGCTCGCTCCAAAACGCTGTACACGACTCAGGTTATCGACCTTTCGATACCAGCCAGCGTGCGGGGCCTGGCGCTGGCCGGTCCCGGCTCGGTCCTCGGGTCGCTCAAGCAATCGGTCGCGGCAAAAACGATCGACGGATACCTGTGGCTACCAAACGGTCTGCTCGACGGCGCCAAGACCCAATACGAAGGCAACAACGCGACCAATTTTGGCGAGATGAGCGAGATACGGGCGGCCGTTCAGAGCGCCGTTCAGCGCACCCGATTGGAGGTCGCGGGCATCGACCCTGATGCGGTAGGCGAAGCCTTTCAACAGGTCAGATTCGAGGCTAAGAAGGCCGGTGACGCCGCTCGTGGGTCCACCGGTCCGCTGGTTGTGCTGGGCCAGTTGATGGGGTTCGTAATCTACTTCTTGGTCATCATCTACGGCTACGCGGTGGCACGTAGCATTCAAGAGGAGAAGAAGGATCGGATCGTGGAGATTCTGCTGAGCTCGATCAGACCCGAGAACCTCATGGCCGGCAAAGTGCTCGGCATAGCTGCCGCGGGAATTCTTCAGGTCACAGTGTGGGCTGTCGTTGCCGGTATCGCGTTGACGTTGGGCCGAGGATTTCTGCAGCAGTTCGAAGGGATCGGGTTTGAGCTGCCGCAAGTCCCGCTATGGATAGGCCTGGTCTTTCTCTTCTATTTCGCCGGGGGATTCTTCCTGTACGCCAGCATGTACGCCGCGGTGGGCGCCGCATCGACCTCTGATCAGGAAGTCCAGCAAATGCAATTCCCGTTGATCCTGCCGCTCATGATGGGGTTCTTCATAGCCTTCGCGGTCCTCAACGACCCGGACGGGCCGACTTCGGTCACCGGATCGCTCATCCCCTTCACGTCACCGGTCGTGATGCCGATCCGTGCGACGATGGTGAACGTGCCCGGAATGGAGCTGGCCGCATCCATGGCGTTCCTGGCCTTCACCTGTGTTGCGTTCCTCTGGATCGGCAGTCGCGTGTACCGGGTGTCGATTCTGGCAACGGGAAAGCGCCCGACATTGCGCCAGCTCTGGCGCTGGATGCTGACCAGCTAGGCCGCTACTCCCCTCGCACCCGTTCCACGCTCGCTTCGTCACCCATCACAACCAACACGTCGCCGCGTTTCAGAACCGTTTCCGCACGCGGCGCGATCCGTTGCTCACGACCGCTCATATCCATGCGCTCTATGGCGATGACGCTCACGCCGAACTGCTGCCGCAACTGGACCTCCTGAAGCGACTTGCCGACCATCTTGGCGGGCACCGGCACCTTCGCCATCTGCGATTCGGCTGGCAGCTCGAAATAGTCGAATCCGGTTCCCTCAACGGTTCGCATCTTGGCCAGCAGCGCGTTCCGGCGCAGGACCTCGCGGTCAAACGCACCTAGCACGCCACGTCGCGTTACGATCCCGACGAATCGCCTATCGACTTCGTTGTCGATCACCGGGAGCTGTCCCAAGTCCCGCAGCCACAACTTCTCGTTCACTTCGACGAGCGAGGTCTCCGGCGTGACAACCGGAATCTCGGAGACAAGATCGAGCGCGATCAGCGGACCCGCCTCCTGTTCGCTGAGGAATCGCTTGACCTCGTGCAGCTCGACGATGCCGACAAAGCGTCCGTCCTCGTCCCCGATGTAGAGCTGAAGCCAACGCGATTCGTTGAAGATCTCGACCAACTTCTCCAGCGATAGATCCTGTGGGTGGAGCTCGACGTTGGGGAGCATGATGTCGCGCACGGACAGCGATCGCATCAGTCGTTCCTGTGGTGTCCCCTCCCATTCCATTCCCCGGCGTCGAAGCTCCGCGGTGTAGATCGAAGTCGGACGCAGCGCCTGCGATGTCCAGAACGCCACGACCGCAGTCAACATGAGCGGGAGGACGATCGCGTAGTTCTGGGTCAGCTCGAAGATCATGATGATCGCCAGGAAAGGCGCATGCGTCGTCCCGGCGACCAATCCACTCATACCTGCCAGCGCGTAAGCGCCGGCAGACCCGGTCTGGTCCGGGAGCCAGGCATGCAGCGCGCCACCGAAGACGCCGCCAATCATAGCGCCAAGAAACATCGTCGGCGTGAAGATCCCGCCCGAGCCACCGGACGCGAGCGTGGCCGAGGTGGCGATCATCTTCACGAAAAACAGGGTCGCCATGAGCGCCAGGCTCAGCTGCCCGGCGAGCACGAGGTTTATCGGCAGGTAGCCGTTGCCCAACACGAACGGCCAGGCTGCCGCAAGCAACCCGATAACCGCGCCACCGAGCGTCATGCGTGCTAGCTGCGAGAGCTCTACCCGATCCCACAACCGGTACATGCGGTCCATCGCGATCTGGAACAGCACGGCACCCAATCCGGCGAGAAAACCGAGCACCAAGTACGGAATGATCTCCCAAACCGATACCATCGCGTATTCCGATCCCGGCGGGTAGATCGGGCCAGGTCCAACGAAGAAACGCGTCACCAGAGTCGAAATCGCGGCCGCGATAATTGCGGGACCGAAAAACAGCATGTTGAAGGAACCGATAATGACTTCCATGACGAACAACGTGGCACCGATCGGGGTGTTGTACGCCGCAGCGAAACCGGCTGCTAGGCCGGCAGCCATCAAGATACGAACGCGATCCTCTGAGAATCGAAACGACCGGCCGACGCGCGAGCCAATCGCCGCCGCGATCTGGCCCATCGGCCCCTCGCGACCGACGGCACCACCCGAGGCGAGCGTCATCAGCGACGACGAGGCCCGCTCCAGCGCCGAAGACAGCTGGATCGTCTGCCCACCGATCGAGATGACCTCGAGGATCTCCGGGAACCCCTTCTTGTCCCGGCGCAGGCGGGAGAAAAGAATCGCCAAGCCCGCCGCCGCGCCGGCGCCTAGGATTGGGACGCCGATCCGGTAGAAGCGCGGCGCTCCAAGCGCCGCCACGATCAGCTCGTCGGGCCGACCCCAGAACAACCAGACCGCCATATCGAACAACCACCGGAAAGCAGCACCAGCGAGACCCCCGAGAAGCCCGACAATGCAGACGGCTACAAAGAACAACGCGTTTTCGTTGCCGGCGAACTGGGCGCGGAGGCGGCGAACAAAGAGTTGGGCTGGGAGCCCAACCGCGCTAAGGAAAGACAGGTTCACCCAGCTACGATAGCGAACGCGCGCTGGAGAACGCTACGGGGTCCTGCGAGTGCTTTGTTTGTGTCTTTGGTAATACCGGCGGGCTTTGGCGCGGTTTCCGCAGTCGCCCATCTTGCACCAGCGACGGCTATGATTGCGGCTCGTATCGACGAACAGCCACGTGCAGTTGTCGCCGTCACACTCCTCGATCCGTTCGAGAACGTCGGAACTCAAGAGATCTGCCGCGTCACGGACGATCGGCCAAAGCACTCGATCCAGTGCGCGCTCACCACCGACAAAGCGCCACTCGAAGCGATCTCCGCCCGACGCGAGCTTGAGCCGCACGACCGCGGCCGAGAGCTCGCGATCTAGGACCGCCAAATCCCCCCCCGCCGGTTCTCGACCTTCACGGACCGAGCGCAAGACCCGGAACAAGCCTTCGCGCAGTTCGATCGCCCGGTCGAACACCATGCTCGCTTCCTTGGGCTTTGTCCCTGCCTCCGTCAACAGGCTGGCGGCCACCTCGGCTTCCAGTAGCCCCACCCACGCACTCCATCCGACGACGTCTGCGTAGCTCTCGAACCAATCGGGGGGTCCATTCCGTTGGCCGCCCTCGGTGTTGATGAAATCGAGACTGGGCCGGCCGCCGACGAGGGTGAGATCCTCGAAGGTTTTTGAGCTAACCGTCAAAATACCCTTGACAGGTTAGTATTCGTCGTGTACAATATGACCATCAAATAGATTTTAGCCGGTTAGGGGGTTCTCGTCAAGACCGAAACCCCCGACCACGGAGAAAGGAAGGTCCCCAAATGCTCGGATGGCTTCGGATATCAAATGGCGAGAAGCAGGCCAACGGCGCACGACGGGCTTCGCGCCCCCGGCGCGATCGACCGATTCCTGGAATCGCCAACCTGCGCTTTCCGCTCTTCCCGATCGATGAGCGGCACCTGAACCGCGGGGCGCACCGAGCGATCCTCGACGCTGAGAGCATGCCCCGATCGACGTTTCTCCCGCCGCCACCGGCATGAGAACCCCCTCGCGTCCCGTGGTCGCGGTAGCCACCGCCTGCATGTTGTGGGGCCTGGCGTTCCTGTTCGCGAAGGTCGCACTGGTCGAGTTGGGCGCCGCGCACCTTGTGCTGTACCGCTTTGTGATCGCCTCGGTGGTGCTGGCCGGGGTCGCGGCACGCATGGGTAAGCTCCCTCGCTGGCGAGATGTTCCGCTGTTGCTCCTGACGGGAACTCTGTGTGTGCCACTCACGATGCTGACCCAGTTCGCCGGGCTCGAGCGAACGAGCGTCGCTAGCGCCTCGCTGATCATCGGTGCGGCGCCACCGCTCATCGCGTTGGCCGCGTTTCTGGTCCATCGCGAACGGCTCGGAGCGTGGGGCTGGGCGGCGATCTTCCTCTCGACCCTCGGGGTCGGAATCATGGTCGGGCTGCCCGGCCCGAGTCGAGACTGGACCGGCGACGGGCTGGTGTTCCTCTCGATGTGCTTCGTGCCGTTGTGGGTCTTGCTGAGCCTCCGCTTCATCCGCCGCTACTCGGCCACGTTGGCGACCGCCTACATCCTGATCGGCGGCACTTTGACGCTGGTGCCGATCACGATCGGTTGGTCCGGTCTTCCGCCGATCGACGTTTCCGGCCAAGCCTGGGGCGCGCTGCTCACATTGGCGACCGCTTGCACCGTGGCGCCGTTTCTGCTCTGGAACTGGGGCGTCGGCCGGATGGAAGCCGGACGCGCCGGGGTGTTCATCAATCTGGAGCCCGTAGTCGGCGCAGCATCGGGTATAGCCCTGCTCGGCGACTCGCTGACCGGAGGCGCGGTCGCCGGGGGAGCGTTGATCCTGGTCGCTTCAGGGATTGTCACCCGCAGCTAGAACGACCTCCCCACCAAGCCACGCTTCTCGCCGCCGAAAAGACGATCGGTTGACTACCTCTGTTGTGGAGAGCGACCTTAGGGGCTGCGGACCGCTCCCCACTCCACCCTCACCATCACCGGTTGGAGGTTCCCCGTGGCCGAGACCGATCGGTACAAAGCGCTCAGCCTGGCCCTCATCGTGTTCGGCTTGATCTTCATCGTTGGCATCTATCCGATGACCCGGATCTGGCCCGAGGGGTGGCGTTGGGTCCCAAATCAGCCCGAGTACGAAGTAATGATCATGGGCGTCTACGCGACGCTCGGGATCTTCATGTTGCTGGCGTCGCGCAACCCGGCTGAGCACCGCAGCTTGATCCTGTTCGCGGCTTGGTCGAGCATCGTCCACGCCTTGATCATGGCGTTTCAGGCGCTTGGCGATGAAGCGGATAGCGGCCACTTGTTGGGCGACGTGCCCGCGCTGGCACTGGTCGGCGTGCTGTTGCTCGTTCTGGCACCAAAAAGAAAGCCCGCATCCTAACGGAAGAGGAGGAAAACGGTGAACACGAAACGCTTGCTTATGAGTTTTGTGGCGACCTACATCGTGTACCAGATCCTCGGGTACCTGATCCACGAGGTGTGGCTCGCAGACACCTACGCATCGCTCGCGGCCGTGTGGCGGCCCGAAGCCGAGATGACCTCGAAGATGTGGGTCTTCTTCGTCACCAGCGCGTTTTTCTGTTTCTTCTTCTGCTATATCTTCGCCCGCGGCTACGAGAACAAGGGGCTCGGAGAAGGACTCCGTTTCGGCGTGATCATTACGTTGTTCTACACGCTTCCCGTGGTCTACGACTCGTACGTGATCTACCCGATCCCCTACAGCCTAGTGCTGCAGTGGCTCTTCAGCGGCTTGGTGGTCTCGATCATCCTCGGGATAGTCGTGGCGATGGTATACAAACCGCGAACGGCTGCCTAAGGCCCGGCTCAACTCACACCTGCGTCTTTGATCAACACGCAGGTCGATCGTGAATGCATCGCGGAAGGTCACTCTCGAGCCTGCGCTGCTCGTGCGCGGGCTCGTAGTGATCGCGATCGGTCTCGTCGTGGCGAGCCTCGTCCTCCAAGTGTGGAGCCATCTGCCCCCCGCGGGGAAATCTCACGGGGTCGTCCAGATGTTCAACCTCGATGCGGAAACGAATCTCCCGACTTACTTCGCCTCGCTCCTGCTCGCTCTGGCCACCTTGCTCTCGTCGGTCGACGAGGCGCTGGAGCTACACGAGCGCTTGAGCGTCCACTGCGGGATGCCGAGGGTTTCGTGAACCACGGTACCTAACTACCCCTCTCGCAACACGAGTTTGTCGTCCCTCACTTGTGGTGAGTGACCACTGATGCGCGATTGGCACCTTTACTTGATAAGAACTCGACACGACGCATTGTATACGGGCATCGCTACGGATGTCGCTCGCCGACTGGCCGAGCACGAAGAAGTCGGTGGAGGCGGCGCGAAGTACTTGCGTTCGAAAGGACCGCTTCAACTCGCGTATCAAGCGAAGATCGGGAGTCGCGCCCTTGCCCTCAAGGTGGAGCATTCCGTAAAGAAGTTGCCGAAGCAGAAGAAGGAGCAGATCGTCTCAGCAAGGCCGAGTGCCGAGGACCTTCTCGCAATGCTGAGCATTCGACCACAAGCGTGACGGCATGGTGGCGTCCGCGAGGAGACAAGAATTGGACCAGAAAGCAAGGGACGAGGCCACGGCCCGGGTGCGCGAGTTCTACGATGGACCCGCGGACACGATCTACAAGACGACATGGGGAGAAAATCTCCACCTCGGTATGCCACGGGTGGATGGGGGGACCCACCGGGAGGCGATCGAACACACCACCAAGCTGATGGCTCGACATGCCGAGCTGAACGAGAACACTCGGGTACTCGATCTGGGCAGCGGGTACGGAGGACCGGCTAGATCCCTCGCTTCGAGATTTCGGTGTCGAGTGACCGGGTTGAACGTGAGCAGTGTAGAGACGGAAGAGGCCGTTCGCCTGACGAAGGAGGCGAAGCTCGATTCTCGAGTATTCTACGACGTCGGTGACTTCCATGAGCTCCCCTATCGGGCAACGTCTTTCGACGTCGTGTGGAGTCAAGACGCTTTGATGTATGGCGCGGATAAGAGAAAGATCCTCGAAGAGATCCTTCGGGTGCTCGAGCCCGGTGGTTTGTTGGACTTCACCGACATTCTGGCGAACCCCGATCTGGAGCCGGATGATCGGGCTCGCCTCTATGAACGTGTTCGCACACCGGAAATGTGGGATACAGAGCGATATCTGTCAGAGATGCTCGATCTGGGTTTCACGATACAACGAGTCGAAGATTGGTCGGAACACGTAGCGGCGAACTACGCGTGGGCGGCAGAGCAAACGAGAAATAAGCGCGACGAGTTGGTTTCAGCCGTCGGTGCGGAGCTCGTGAAACGCACCCTCGATGGTCTGGCGTTTTGGGTCGATATGGCGGAGCGCGGTAACGTGGGATGGGCATTGATTGTCGCCAAGAAGCCCGAGCATACCCCTTGCGAGGCCAGTAGACACTATGGATAAAGCGGAAGCACTAGAGGTCTTGTCGAACGAGATGGCGCGGTATCAAAAGCGCTCCCACGAAGAGCTCGCGGGGCTAATCGGACAGGTCGATGCCTACGACGTCAAGGCCGCGTCGGGCGCTGCCTATCAGATCGAGATCCAGGTCTTTTGGGACTCGAAGAAGGGCGGTGACCTGAGAGTGATCGGCGGGGTCGATGACGGTGGCTGGCGAGCGTTTGCACCGTTGACGGATGACTTCATCCTTACCGCAGAGGGCGAGTTTATCGGCGAGTAGCCTAGCGCGGCGGGCGCTTCACGAACTGTCCGCGGCCAACCGAGCCAACGAACTCGCCGTCCGACGCCGCCAGCTCACCACGCACCCACACCTTGGTCGGTGCACCCACCGTTTCGAACCCCTCGTACACGTTGTAGTCGCAGCGCGAGAAGTGAGTCTCCGCCGAGATCGTGTTGGTCGCCGTGGGATCCCACAGCACCAGGTCCGCATCCGCGCCGACCTCGATCGTGCCCTTGCGCGGGTAGAGACCAAAGATCTTGGCCGGGTTCGTAGAGCAAAGCTCGACCCAACGATTGACGCTGATCCGGCCCTTGTCCACGCCGTGTGTGTAGAGCAGCGGTAAGCGCTCCTGAAGCCCCATAAACCCGTTCGGAATCAGCCGGAAGTCATCACGGCCCATCTGCTTTTGGTCGCTGAAGCTGAACGCGCAGTGGTCGGTCCCCATGACCGAGATCTTGTCGTCAGCCAACGCTTTCCAGAGCACGTCCTGGTCCTTTTTCTTTCGCAGCGGTGGCGACAACACGTACTTGGCGCCCTCGAAGTCGGGCAGGTCGTACAGCGAGTCGTCCAGCAACAGGTACTGGGGGCACGTCTCACCCCATACCGGTTCACCGCGCGCGCGTGCCGCGGCTATCCGCTCGACCGCGTCATCACAAGTGACGTGCACGATGTAGACTTGCTGACCGACGATTGCACCAAGGTCGATCACCCGTCCGGTTGCCTCGCCCTCGGCCCGTGGGGGCTGAGCGAGCGCGTGATAACGGGTGCCGGTGTTTCCCTGCTCGGCGAAGCGATCGGCCAGCATGAGCTGAACGTCTCCGTTCACCGCGTGCACGTTGACAAACCCGCCAGCCGCTTTGGTCGCCTCCAGAATATGGAAGATCTGCTCGTCGTTAACGTCGAAAACACCCTTGTAGGCCATAAAGAGCTTGAACGATGTGATACCGTGGTCGCTGACGACTTTGGGGATCTCTTCGGCGATCCGATCGTCCCAATCGACAACCGCCATGTGAAACGAGTAGTCGTGGGCTGCTTTGCCAGCGGATTTTTCGTACCAGACGTCGAGCGTCTCGAGCAGTGACTCGCCCTTGGCGGGGATCGCGAAATCGATCAACCCCGTCGTCCCGCCCATAATTCCGGCGATCGTGCCGCTCTCGAAATCGTCGATCGAGACCGTCCCCATGAACGGCAGCGCCATGTGAACGTGGGGATCGACCCCACCCGGGATGAGCAGTTGGTCGGAGCCGTCGACGATCTCGTCGCCGGACTCAGCCGCCACATCCTGACCAACGGCGGCGATCTTCTCGCCATCGATCCGAACGTTGGCACGCTTCGTCTCGGTGGCGCTGACAACCTCAGCGTTCTGGATCAGCATCGCCATGCGCTCAAGCTCCAACAAAAACCGGCCGTCGGCAACGCTTGGCTGAGGCTATGAGCTCGCTCGCGTGAAGCTCTTGTGGACGATCTTCCACCCCTCTGTGGTCTCGAGGAGCGTCATGTAGTCTATGAGCGTCACGTCGGGGTAGACGAGCTCGAGCTTGCCGATGGCGGTATTGCCCGTGATGTCGATCGATACGATGCGTCGTTGGCGCTGGTCTTCGTCCTCCGCGGGCGTGTCGTTGAAGCCCGCGAGCCAATCGTCGAGGGCGCGAATGCGTACCCCTTCGTCGCCCATCCAGATCAGTCGCGCCTCAGGGTGAAACGCCTCGGCCATGACGTCCGCCCGGCCGGTCTCGTGTCCCTTGAAGTACTGATTGAGTGCTACCTCGCCGCCCTCGACGTCGTTCTGAGGAACGGTCCACGACGACGCCGCGAGCGCGGGGGCCACCAACAAGACAAGCGCGAGCTTTCGCATCATCTCTCCTTTGGAAACACGTTTTTCATGCAACGGACCCGACGACTTCTACCAACGTCGCCCAGTCGATGTTTCCACCGCTGACGACGCACACGATGCGACCGGACCCGGCCCGCCCCGACAGCGCCGCAGCGATCGCGGTGGCGGCGGCACCCTCGGCGATCACGTGGTTGCGTTCGAGAGCGAGCTTGAGCGCTCGCGCGACCGCGTCGAGTCCCATCACGATCGAATCGTCGATCACGCTCTGGACCAGCGGCCACATCTCGTCGAGGACAGTCTTGCCGCCGATGCCGTCGACAAAGCTCGGCTTGTATTCGACCGCCTGTGGGCGACCTGCATCCAGCGACGGCTTTAGCGGCGCCGCGGTCTCGACCTCGCAGGCATAGACCTTGGCATCGGGAACAAGCGCCTTGACGGCCGTGCCGACGCCTGAGCTCAGCCCGCCGCCACCGTACGGGATCAGCACCGCCTCGACGTCCGGAAGGTCTTCAACGATCTCGAGCCCGATCGTTGCGTTGCCGGCGATGACCGCTGGATCGCTGACCGGATGGATGAAGAGCCCGTCGACGCCGGGAAAGCGATGCTCGATGATGGCGTTCCACCATGCTTCGAACGGGGCCTTTACGATCTGGCCGCCCAAGCGCTCGATCGCTGCCAGTTTGGTGGCCGGCGCGTGATCGGGAACGACCACCGTGCACGGCACCTCCATTTGGCGGGCGTTCCAAGCCACCCCCTGCGCCATGTTGCCTGCGCTGGCGGTGACAACGCCGTCTTGCAGCCGGTCTCTCCCTGCCAACCGCATCGCGTTGCCGGCCCCGCGCAGCTTGAAAGACCCAATCGGCTGCAGGCTCTCAAGCTTCAGCCAGATCTCGGCCGGACCGTCGTCGATGTTCAGCCGAACCAGCGGCGTGCGCACGATCGCATCCGCGATCCGTTCGCGCGCGGCACGGATATCGTCCAACGTCGGCGGTGCAACCGTCTGCACTGTCATCTCAGAGGTCGATCTCGCATCCGCGGTCGGTGTCGAGCGCCTTTTGGTACGCGTGATACGCGGCGACCAGATCCTCGACCGCTACGCCAAGCGACTTGAACAGCGTGATCTGGTCCGGAGCGGTTCGACCTTCGATACGACCCGACACGAGCTCCCCGATCTCACCGACGATATGATCGTCGTCGATCGCGCCCTCGGCCTTGGGGATCAAGAAATCGCCGGCCTCATTGAACGCCGACTCGCGACGATCGACGAAGAGCCGGGAGCGAGCGACAGCGTGCGTATCGAGCTCACGGGCGGCAGGGAAACACGCGCCCACGGCGTTGATGTGGGCACCCGACGACAGCCACTCGCCATACAACACAGGTTCGCGTGCCGACGTGGTCGTGCAGATCAAATCGGCCCCCTCAACGGCTTCTCGAACGGAGAGTGCGACATCGATCGGGATACCGCAGCGGTCGGAGTGCTCTGTAGCAAACGCGCGAGCGTGGTCTTCCGATCGGCTGTAAACGACCGCTGCCGTGACCGGTCGCACCACTCGCATCGCATCCAGATGGGTCCTGGCTTGGACGCCGGACCCCAGGATCGCCAACCGATCGGCGCCCTCAAGCGCCAGGAGTCGCGTCGCCACGCCACTCGCCGCCGCCGTGCGGATGGCGGTGATCGCGCTGGCATCAACGATCGCCAGCGGACGCCCGTGCTCCAACTCGAACAGCATCACCGCCCCCTGGTGGGAATCGTATGGCGTCCCCTCGTTACCCGGCATCACGGTCAGGACCTTGATCCCGCTGATCGGCGGCGATCCGGTGACCGCTGGCATCAACCCCAGTAGCCCGGCGCCGCTCGGAAACCGCACCAGTGAGCGTAGCGGATTCACTGATTCGTCATTCGAAAGGGCCGCCAACGCGCGGCCGACGACATCGATGCATTCGTCCATGGAAAGGAGCACCTCGACATCGTTTCCGCTCAGCGTGCGCACCTTCATTTCGGCTGCTCTCGTCGTCCGAACGTCTCGGCCAGGGTCACCAGGTCGACGTTGCCACCCGACACGACGGACACGACCCGCGCGCCGTCGCTCAAGGCGATCCGGCCGAAGAGAATCGCCGCGGTCGCGGCCGCGCCTGAGCCCTCCACAACCAGCTTACAACGCGTCAAGAGGAGTTCCATCGCTGCGGCGATCTCGTCCTCGGTCACCACGACAACGTCGTCGACCGCGCGCTGCGCAATTTCCAGCGGCAGCTGACCCACGAATGGTGGCGTCATGCCATCGGCCAGCGTGGGCTGAGGGCGCTGCACGGTAACCGAGCGACCGGCCTCGAGCGCCGGCCCGAGGCCAGGCCCGGCCTCCAACTCGACCGCGATTACGCGCGCCTCCGGTCGAAGCGCCTTCACCGCCGAGGCGATACCACCCAACAGCCCGCCGCCGCCGACGGGCACGACTACGGCGTCGACATCGGGAACGTCCTCGACGATCTCGAGCCCGGTCGTTCCCGCGCCAGCCAATACGATTGGGTCGTCAAACGGGTGAACAAACGTTGCACCTCGAGCCTCGCGTTCCTCCTCGACGCGATCAAACAGTGTCGCCCGATCGGCTTCGAGGATCACCTCTGCCCCGTAGTCTCGCACCGCGTCGATTTTCGATTGCGGTGCATCTGTAGGCATGACCACCGCGCACGGCGCGCCGACCTCGCGTGCGGCCCACGCAACCCCCTGAGCGTGATTGCCGGCCGAGGTCGTGATGAGACCCGCGCTCCGCTCGTCAGGGTCCAGCGACTCGATCTTGTTGAGCGCTCCCCGCGGCTTAAACGATCCGGTTTTTTGGAAAGACTCGCATTTAAGGTGCAGCCGGACGCCGGCCTGTTCGCCCAGCGCCGTGCTGGTCACGATCGGTGTGCGGTGCACGCAGCCCGCGATTCGTGCCGCCGCTGCTCGAATCTCGGTCAGCTCGATCAATCGACTAAGTGGGTTCGTCGATGATCTCGATGTGGTCGGGACGATTCGGGACGACGCACAAGAACTCAAACCGCTCGTTCCCCTCGACCTCGTACCAGTGAGGCGTTCCGGCGGGGATATAGACCACGCTTCCCGCCTCTACGCGAACGACGTCGTCACCGATCCCGATCCTCGCGCGTCCGGCCAGCACGTATTGCTCGTGCTCGACGGTGTTGGTGTGGTTTGGCATCCCGCCGCCGGGCTCCATAATAAATTTGCGCAGTGCAAAGTTCGGCGCCTCGTCGGGCCCGATCAGCACCTGACGCCGAGTGTCTTTGCCGGCGTGTACCGGTTCGGGCACTACCTCGTTCGCGCGCTTGATGGTCATCTCAGTAGAACAGGCTCTCGCGCTCGCTTTGGTGCCACCAAACGGCAACTGCGCTTCACCACCCATAGTCGGCGAGTTGACGTGCGTGATGCCGGTGTCGATGCCGCGTATGAATCGGAACGCGCGCGAGTTATCCGCGGTGTAGATCGACGATGTCAAGCCGTACTGGGTGTTGTTGCAGACCTCGAGCCCGGTCTCGAAGTCGGGTACGCGAATGATCGCTAGGACCGGCCCAAAGATCTCTTCCTGCGCGATCCGGCTGTCAGGATCGACCCGATCGAAAACGGTCGGCGGCACGAAGTATCCGTTCGCGTGCTCGGGTCCGGTGAGCGCTTGACCGCCCGCCAGACACTCGGAGCCTTCCTGCTTGCCAATCTCGATGTACTCGAGCACGGTGTCGTACTGCGACTGG